>NZ_RCOA01000083.1:0-40891 GCF_004307585.1 Pseudomonas sp. Sample_20
ATAAGAGACAGCACCAACAGTGCGCTGGCCGGTTTTCACCCCGCCGTCAGCGCCTGGTTCAACAAGACTTTTCCGGCGGTCACCGCCGCTCAGGCCCGTGCGTGGCCGTTGATCCGCCAGCGCCGGTCGACGCTGATCGCCGCGCCTACTGGCTCCGGCAAAACCCTGACCGCGTTCCTCGCTGTGCTCGATGAGCTGGTACACCGAGGCCTGGAGCATCCTGACGGTTTGCCCGCCGAAACCCTCGTGGTCTACGTCTCGCCGCTGAAGGCACTGTCCAACGACATTCAGATCAACTTGCAGAATCCGCTCGCTGGCATCACTGCGCAATTGCGCGAAATGGGCCTGCCGCGGCTGACCATCACCACCGCCGTGCGCACGGGCGACACCCCGCAGAAAGACCGCGCCGCCATGCGCAAGATCGCGCCGCACATTCTGGTCACCACGCCGGAATCGCTGTACGTGCTGCTTGGCTCGGAATCCGGACGCAGGATGCTCGGCACCACGCGCACGGTGATCATCGACGAAATCCACGCGATGGCCGCCGGCAAGCGTGGCAGTCATCTGTCCTTGAGCCTTGAACGGCTGCAAGCGTTGTGCGCCGAACCGCTGACCCGCATCGGCCTGTCCGCCACGCAGAAACCGGTAGAAGCCGTGGCGCGGTTTCTGGTCGGTCATGCCCGCCCCTGCGAAATCGTCGACATCGGCCACGCCCGCCCTCGGGATCTGGGCATCGAGGTGCCGCCGGTGCCGTTGTCGGCGGTGATGGCCAACGATGTCTGGGAACTGGTGTACGAGCGCCTCGCCGAACTCGCTCGCGAGCATCGCACCACACTGATTTTCGTCAACACCCGACGCCTTGCCGAGCGCCTCAGCCGGCATCTGAGCGAGCGCCTCGGCAAGCAGGCCGTGGCGGCGCACCACGGCAGCCTGGCCAAGGAGTTTCGCCTCGACGCCGAACAACGGCTCAAGCGCGGCGAGTTGCAGGTGCTGATCGCCACTGCATCATTGGAGTTGGGCATCGATATCGGTGAAGTCGACCTGGTCTGCCAGATCAGTTCACCGCGCTCGATTGCTGCGTTTCTGCAAAGGGTTGGCCGTTCCGGACATCAGGTCGGCGGCACGCCCAAGGGGCGTTTGTTCGCCACCACCCGCGACGATCTGATCGAGTGCGCCGCCCTGCTCGACTGCGTGCGCCGGGGCGAGCTGGATACGCTGCACATTCCGGAAAAGCCGCTGGACGTGCTGGCGCAGCAGATCATTGCCGAGGTCAGTTGCCAGGAATGGTCGGAGGACGCGTTGCTGGCGATGTTCCGCCGAGCGTGGCCGTATCGCGATCTCGACGAAAAACACTATCAGGCCCTGCTGAGCATGCTCGCCGAGGGTTACAACGGCCGTCAGGGCATTCGCAGCGCCTACCTGCACCGCGACGCTGTCAGTCGCACCTTGCGTGGCCGGCGTGGTGCGCAGCTGACCGCCGTGACCAGCGGCGGCACCATTCCGGACAACGCCGACTACAGCGTGCTGCTCGAACCTCAGGGCTTGAACATCGGCAGCGTCAACGAAGATTTCGCCGTGGAAAGTATCGCTGGCGACGTGTTCCAGCTCGGCAACACCTCGTACCGCATCTTGCGAGTGGAAAGCGGCAAAGTGCGGGTCGAGGATGCGCAGGGCATGCCGCCGACCATTCCGTTCTGGCTCGGCGAAGCGCCGGGGCGCAGTGATGAACTGTCGGCGGCCGTCGCGCGCCTGCAAGCGCAGTTGGACGAATTGCTCAGCGCCAGCCCCGGTAATCTGCAACCGGCGCTCGACTGGCTGACCACCATACTCGGCCTCAACCTCGCCAGCGCCGAGCAACTGGTCGAATATCTGGCGCGCGCGCGGCAAACCCTCGGCGCCCTGCCCTCGCAGGACACGCTGTTGATGGAGCGGTTTTTCGACGAGTCCGGCGGCACCCAATTGATCATTCACACGCCGTTCGGCAGCCGCATCAACCGCGCCTGGGGCCTGGCGCTGCGCAAGCGTTTCTGCCGCACGTTCAACTTCGAGTTGCAGGCCGCCGCCAGCGAAGACGCGATCGTGCTGTCGCTGTCCACCAGTCACAGTTTTGAGCTCGACGAGGTCTGGCGTTACCTGCACAGCAACAGCGCCGAACACACCCTTATTCAAGCCGTGCTCGATGCGCCCTTGTTTGGCGTGCGCTGGCGCTGGAATGCCGGGGTGGCGCTGGCGTTGCCGCGCTTTACCGGCGGGCGCAAAGTCGCTCCGCAACTGCAACGGATGAAAAGCGAAGACCTGATCGCCAGCGTCTTCCCCGACCAGATCGCCTGCCTGGAAAACCTCGCCGGCGAGCGCGAAGTCCCCGAACATCCGTTGGTGGAACAGACCCTCGACGATTGCCTGCACGAAGCGATGGACAGCGAAGGCTGGCTGACCCTGCTGCGGCGCATGGAGCGTGGCGAGGTGCGCCTGATCGCCCGTGATTTGCCGGCACCGTCGCCACTGGCGGCAGAAATCCTCAGCGCCCGGCCGTACACGTTTCTCGACGACGCGCCGCTTGAGGAACGCCGCACCCAAGCGGTGATCAACCGGCGCTGGAGCGATCCGCAGTCGACCGATGACCTCGGCGCGCTGGACGCCGACGCGATCACGGCGGTGCGCGAAGAAGCCTGGCCGTCGCCCAATTCCATGGATGAAATGCACGAAGCGCTGATGAGCCTCGCCTGCATCAGTGACGCCGAAGCGCGCGCCAACGCGGGTTGGCCGGACTGGCTGCAAATGCTGATGGCCAGCGGCCGCGCCTGCCGGTTGCAGATCGACGCCGAGCATCAGTTGTGGCTGGCTCGCGAACGCCTGAGTTGCCTGCAGGCACTTTATCCACAAGCCACGTTGGCGAGCGCAGCAGTGGCGCTACCCGGATTCAACGAGGCGTGGACATTCGATGAAGCGCTGGTCGAAGTGATCCGCGCCCGCCTCGGTGCCTTTGGGCCAATCCCGTTGCCCGCCATTGCCGAGCCGCTCGCGCTGCCAGCCGCGCAAGTCAATCAGGCCCTCGCGCAACTGGAGCGTGAAGGTTATGTGTTGCGCGGCCAGTTCACGCCGAACAGCGCGATTGAAGAATGGTGCGAACGCCATCTGCTGGCGCGCGTCCATCGCTACACGGTCAAGCGCCTGCGCCGGGAAATCGAACCGGTGGCATTGCAGGACTTCATGCGTTTTCTGTTCGACTGGCAGCATCTGACGCCGGCCACCCAAGGTCAGGGCAGCGCGGTGCTGCCGGCGATTGTCGGCCAGTTCGAAGGTTACCCGGCGGCAGCTTCGGCGTGGGACAGCGACATCCTGCCGGCCCGCCTCAAGGACTATTCGCCGAGCTGGCTGGATGAACTGTGCCGCAACGGCAAACTGGTGTGGACGCGCATCAATGCGCGGCAGAAGGTCAGCGGCTCGGCATTGCGCAGTACGCCGATTGTGCTGCTGCCGCGCAGCCAAGTGGGTCTGTGGAGTGCATTGGCAGAACAGACACCAGTGAGTGAGTTATCGCCGAAAACACAGAAAGTCTTCGAGGCGCTGAGTCAGCATGGCGCGCTGTTTTTCGATGAGTTGATTCATGAAGCACGCCTGCTGCGCAGCGAACTGGAAATCGCCTTGCAGGAACTGGTCGCCGCAGGTTTGGTGAACGCCGACAGCTTCGCCGGCTTGCGTGCGCTAATCACTCCTGCAAGCAAGCGCCAGCAGCGCAGCAGTCGACGCGGACGCGGGGCGTTTATCGGCGGCATGGACGATGCCGGGCGCTGGGCATTGCTGCGCCGGGGTTCGTCAGCCGATGCCGCCGAGACACTCGAACACGTCGCCATGACCCTGCTGCGCCGCTACGGCGTGGTGTTCTGGCGCTTGCTCGAACGCGAAGCGGACTGGCTGCCGAGCTGGCGGGAATTGCTGCGCACCTTTCATCGTCTGGAAGCGCGGGGCGAGATTCGTGGCGGGCGATTTGTCAGTGGTCTGGCTGGCGAGCAGTTTGCCTTGCCCGAAGCCATTCCCTTGCTGCGCGAAGTACGCCGACGCCCGCAGGACGGCAGCCTGGTGGCGGTGTGCGGAGTTGATCCATTGAATCTGGCCGGGACGTTGTTGCCCGGGGTGAAAGTGCCGGCGCTGGTGAGCAATCGGCTGGTGTATCGCGATGGCGTGCCGGTGGCGGCGGTGATTGCCGGCAAGCAGCAGGTTTGGGTAGAGCTGGATCCGATAGCCATGGGACAACTGCATGCCAAGCTGATCCGGCATTGAGAGTGTTCGCACCGGCGTCTTCGCGAGCAGGCTCGCTCCCACAGTTCAATCCCGTTTCCCCTGTGGGAGCGAGCCTGCTCGCGAATGGCCGGCCCTGCACCCCAAAATCATGCTTCAGGTCCGCGACTCCTGCGGCACCTCACCCGCAACCACCGCCCCTTCCTCCTGCCGCTTAGGCAACAGAACCTGTTGTGGATAAGTCTGCGCAAAATGCACATTCGGTGTGTTATCCACAAGCTTCTTCAAGCGCTGGTTGAACGCGCGGCTCACCGCATATTGGCCACCGGACACCGTGCGGAATTGCGCCGTCAACACCACGCCGTTCAAGTCCATCTTGTCCACGCCAAACACATCCAGCGGCCCTTGCAGGTTGTACTTGAGGAACGGGTCTTCACGGATAGAATCGCCGGCCTCGCGGATCAGCTCGATGGCCTTGTCGACGTCGGTGTCGTAGGTGAACTGCACCGAGAAAAATGCGAAGGCGAACTGGCGGGATTGGTTGGTCACAGCCTTGATCTGGCCGAACGGCACCGAGTGCACAAAGCCTTTGCCGTCACGCAGGCGCAAGGTGCGAATGGTCAGGCCTTCCACGGTGCCGGCGTGGCCGGAATCAAGCACCACCCAGTCGCCGATCGACAGGGTGTCTTCGATGATGATGAACAACCCGGTGATGACGTCCTGCACCAGTTGCTGCGAACCGAAACCGATCGCCAGACCGACCACGCCCGCACCGGCCAGTAGCGGCGCGACATTGATGCCGAGGTTGGCCATGGTGGTAATCGCGCAGATCACCACGAGGATGATTTTGATCGCATTGCGCAACAGCGGCAGGATGGTTTTTACCCGTGTGCTCGGCTGGCGTGCCGCGCGTTTGCTCAGCGGCGGTTTCAGCGCTTCCTGAATCGCCGTGTCGAGCACCACCCACAGCAGCCACGTCACCAGGAAGATCAGACCGATGCTGCTCAAGGCATTGCTGATCGCCCGGCCGACCGTGCTGCTCTGGGCGAAATCGAGCAGCGACACGCCCCAGATCCGCCCGAGAATATCGATGAACACAATCGCCATGACGATCCGCAGCAACGCATGCAACAGGCTGAGAAAACGTTCCTTGTAGGCACTGCTGCGCTGGATCGCCTCGGCCTTGCGCGACTTGAACAGGTGCTGCAACACCGTGCTGAGAAACACCGTGGCGATCAGCAGCACGGTAGTGAACAAGGCGCAGCGCAGGGCTTTCTGATTGTCCTCGCCAATGCCGATCAGGCTGACTGCCGAGACCAGCACCATCAGCACGATCGGCCAGTACCACAACCCGGAAAATATCCGCAGCGACTCCTGCAGCGACGGTTGTTTCAAACGCTGGCTGAGCGGGCGATTGCGGATCAGATGCGCCACGGGCCGGCGCAGGCGAATCACCAGCAAACCGAAAATCACCGAGGCGATCAGCCCGGTGAACACGGCGATGCTGCTGGTGATATTGCCGCCCAGTTGCCGGGCGATCTGCGGGCTGGTCAGGGCATCGCTGAGGGCTGCGAGAAAGCCGATCAGGAACAGCGGGCGCGGGCAGTATTCACGGATGATTCGTGCGGCGGCGCGCTTGTGCCCGACGTTGAACATCACCACCACGCACAACAACATTGATGTGGAGAAGATACCGCTGCTGGTGGCATAGGCCAGACACAGCGCCAGCGCACGGCCCACCGAAGCTTGCAGAAAATGGCTGACATACAGTGTCAGCGGCAGGCAGATCAGCGCCGGCACGGTGTAAGGCAGCACGTAGCCGAGCAGATCCTGACTGCGCTGGCGGGTGCGCAACCAGCGGCCCTCACGCAGACGCTTGGCCAGCAAACTGCCGAGCACGGTGAGCAGAGCGAAACTGCCCAGCCATACGCCCGACAACGTGAGGAAATCCCCGGCCACGCTCCAGCCGGAGCGGTTCGACGGTTGCTTGACCAGCCTGTCGACCTCATCCGCCGCGCGGTCGGCGCGCAGCCGCCAGGCATCGACCAGGTGTTCGTTGAGATCGAGTTTTTCCTGCACATCGTCGATGCTCGTACTGATCGCCCCGAGCAGACCACCCTGCACCAGCGGTTCCGGTTCGGCAGGTTTTTCCGCCGTATCGGCGGCAGCCGGAACGCCCGGTAGCGCGGCGGCTTGCGATGCGTTGACGCCGAAGCACAGCAGCGCTCCCAGCAGAATGGCGATCCTGAAATTGCGCAAAGCTCCGATCTCCCGTGGCTGACCCTGGTAAGGAACTGATCGGTAATTGCGCGGCAAGTTCAAGAGCCCCCTCACCCCAGCCCTCTCCCCCAGGAGAGGGAGTCGACCGAGTTGCCTGACCAAAATCACCAACTGCACGCCTTGAGTCGAACTCAAGTCCTGAAGACCATGCAGATCTGCTCCCTTCACAGTCGTACGCGATTTCAGGAGGCATGAAGATCTGCTCCCTTCCCCCTCGCCCCCTTGGGGGAGAGGGTTGGGGTGAGGGGGTAAGCTCTTGATCTTCGCTTCACCCGCGACCATCCGTAACACCACCGAAACTTTCCCGCCCCCGCCGCAGTCATCACAGAACATCGGCAACACGAGGACTTTCTACGGGAGGATGGGATGGCGACGATTCACATCGGTATTTCAGGCTGGCGCTACGCCCCGTGGCGCGGGGATTTCTACCCGAAGGGACTGGCGCAGAAGCGCGAATTGCAGTTCGCCTCCCGCGCGGTCAACAGCATTGAAATCAATGGATCGTTCTACGCCCTGCAACGCCCCGAACGTTACGCCCAGTGGTACGCCGAAACCCCTGATGACTTCGTCTTCAGCGTCAAGGCACCGCGCTTCATCACCCACGTGCGCCGCTTGCGCGAAATCGAAAAACCGCTGGCGAATTTCTTTGCCTCGGGTGTGCTGGAGCTGAAGGAAAAACTCGGGCCGATCCTCTGGCAGTTTCCGCCAAACTTCAAATTCGACGCCGAGCGTTTCGACCATTTTCTCGCGCAACTGCCCCACGACACCCAAGCCGCAGCAGCCCTCGCCCGCCAGCACGATTCGCATCTGCCCGGACACGCTAGCGTCAAAGCTTGGCGCAAGAAGCCGTTGCGCCATGCCGTGGAAATCCGTCACGAGAGCTTTATCGACCCGGAGTTCGTGCGCCTGCTCAAGCGCCATAACACCGCGCTGGTGGTCGCCGACACCGCCGGCAAATGGCCGTACCGCGAAGACCTCACCAGCGACTTCGTCTATCTGCGCCTGCATGGCGCCGAAGAGCTCTACGCCAGCGGTTATTCCGAACAAGCGCTCAAGCGCTGGGCCGAGCGCATCGACGCCTGGCATCACGGTAAACAGCCAGAGGACGCCCACCTGATAGCGCCACGCCTGAAACCCCGCGCGCGCAAATCCCGCGAAGTGTTCTGCTACTTCGACAACGACATCAAAGTCCGCGCGCCCTACGACGCACGCAACCTCTTGCAGCGTTTCGACCTCGACAAAGACCTCGCCACGACTCCCGGGCAAGTTGCCGCAGAAGGAGTTTTGTCATGAGCATTCCCGAACCGGTCGGTTTTACCGACGAAGGCTCCGTGGTTGCGCCCTCGGTGCGCACCTTCACCGTACTGACCGTCAACACCCACAAGGGCTTCACCGCACTGAACCGGCGCTTCATTCTGCCGGAGCTGCGTGAAGCGGTGCGCAGCGTCGCCGCCGACGTGGTGTTTCTGCAGGAAGTGCACGGCACGCACGAGCAGCATCCGAAACGCTACGACAACTGGCCGACGATGCCGCAATACGAATTTCTCGCCGACAGCCTCTGGCCGCAATTCGCCTACGGGCGCAACGCCGTGTACCCGGCGGGCGATCACGGCAATGCGCTGTTGTCGAAATTCCAGATCATCCGCCACGACAACCTCGACGTGTCGATCAGCGGCCATGAAAACCGCGGCCTGTTGCATTGCGTGCTGCGCCTGCCTGGCGACGGCACCGAAGTGCACGCGATCTGCGTGCATCTGGGCCTGCGCGAGAGCCACCGCAACGCGCAACTGGATCTGCTGATGCAACGTCTCGCCGAATTGCCCGCCGACGCCCCGGTGATCGTCGCTGGCGATTTCAATGACTGGCGCCAGCGCGCCGATGCGCAGCTCAAGCCCTGTGGCCTGCGCGAAGTGTTCGCCGAGCAGTACGGCAAACCGGCGCGCAGTTTTCCCGCGCGGCTGCCAGCGCTACGACTCGACCGCATCTACGTACGCAACCTCAAGGCCAGCCGGCCAAAAGTATTGACCAACCGGCCATGGTCCCACCTTTCCGACCACGCACCGTTATCGGTGGAGATTGAACTATGAACAGTGCGCCACTGGAAAAATCTGCCGTTGACCCGGTCCCGCTGAACCCGCCGGTGCGCGAGCCCGGCCACGTTGACGTCGAGTATCAATGGCACAGCAATAACCGCGTAGAACTGCTGGAGAACGGCGAGGAGTACTTCCCCCGCGTGTTCGAAGCGATGCGCGCAGCCAAGAGCGAGATCCTGCTGGAGACCTTCATCGTTTTCGAAGACAAGGTCGGCGCCGAGTTGCAGCAGATCCTCATCGAAGCCGCCCAGCGTGGCGTGCGCACCACGGTCAGCCTCGACGGCTTCGGCTGTGGCGAGCTGAGCACTGGCTATCTGTCGGCCTTGAGCGATGCCGGCGTGCATCTGCAGATCTTCGATCCGGCGCCGAAGCACCTGGGCATCCGCACCAACTGGTTCCGCCGCTTGCACCGCAAGATCGTGGTGGTCGACGGCTTGATCGCGTTCATCGGCGGGATCAACTTTTCCGGCGATCACCTGGCCGATTTCGGCCCTGAAGCCAAGCAGGATTACTCGGTGGAGATCCAGGGCCCGGTGGTCGCCGATATCCATCACTTCGCCCTGCTGCAAAGCGGTCGTCCCGGACGCGCGCGGTTCTGGTGGCAGCGCCGGCGCCAGCGTCTGGAGGAAATGGCCTTCACCGATCACGACGGCCAGGTGCGCCTGGTGTTCCGCGATAACGATCAACACAACACCGATATCGAAGACGTGTATTTGCAGGTGCTGCGCAAGGCGAAGCGCCGGGTGATCATCGCCAACGCCTACTTCTTTCCCGGCTACCGTTTGCTGCGCGAAATCCGCAACGCCGCCCGCCGTGGCGTCGAGGTGCGGCTGATCCTGCAAGGCCAGCCGGACATGCTCGTGGCGAAACTGGCAGCGCGCATGACCTACGATTATCTGCTGCGTGCCGGCGTGCAGATCCACGAATACTGCCAGCGCCCGCTGCACGGCAAGGTCGCGCTGGTCGACGATGACTGGAGCACCGTGGGCTCGAGCAATCTCGACCCGCTGAGCCTGTCGCTGAATCTGGAAGCCAACGTACTGATCCGCGACCGCGCGTTCAATCAGCACCTGTACGAACGCCTCGAAGACCTCAGCCAGAACCACTGCAAAGCCATGGACGCCAAGCTGTTGCCGCGTGGGCGCATCTGGCACATGACCGTGGGTTTTCTGGTGTTCCACTTCCTGCGGCACTTCCCGGCCATGGCCGGTTGGCTGCCGGCACATAAACCGCGTCTGAAGCCGTTCCGAGGTGCGCGTCCATGAGTCATTCCGAAGTGCACTCCGATAGCCATTCGGCAGAAGCGGCGCCGTCGAAATGGAGCCGCTGGAAACGTCCGCTGACCATCCTGTTTTTCCTCGCGCTGATCGTCCTGCTGACGATGTTCGCCACCCGCATCGAATGGGCCGAGGTGCTGGAGACCCTCGCCGATTTCAAGGTGCGCACGCTGATTATCGCCGCCAGCCTGACGTTGCTGAGCTTTCTGGTTTACGCCAGTTTCGACCTGATCGGCCGCACTTACATTCGGCAAGACCTGACCTGGAAGCAGATCCTGCCGGTGGGCATCATCAGCTACGCCTTCAACCTCAATCTCAGCGCCTGGGTCGGCGGCATCGCCATGCGCTATCGCCTGTATTCGCGGCTGGGCGTAAGCAAAGGCAACATTGCCAAGATTCTCGGCCTGAGCCTGGCGACCAATTGGTTCGGCTACATGACCATCGCCGGCGTAGTGTTCAGCAGCGGTCTGGTGACGATGCCGCCGGGCTGGAAGCTCAGCAGTTCGGCCTTGCAACTGGTCGGTGTGTTATTGCTGTTGGTCAGTGCCGGCTATCTGGCGGCGTGTCAGTTTTCCAAGCGCCGCGAGTGGTCTATACGCGGCGTGGAAATCAACCTGCCGTCGCTGCGCATGGCGGTGCTGCAATTGCTCTTGGGCGCGTTGAACTGGTCGCTGATGGCGGCGGTGATCTTCACTCTGCTGCCAAGCAAACTGGATTATCCGCTGGTGCTTGGGGTGCTGTTGATCAGCGCGATTGCCGGGGTCATTACGCACATTCCGGCGGGGCTGGGTGTGCTTGAGGCAGTGTTCGTGGCGCTGCTGCAGCACGAGGCATCGCGCGGCAGTCTGGTCGCGGGATTGCTGGCTTATCGAGCGATTTATTTTCTGCTGCCGCTGTTGATTACGGTGGTGATGTATCTGGTGGTGGAGGCTAAGGCCAAGGCGTTGCGCATAGAGAAGAAACCCACACATTAGAATCAAGATCAAAAGATCGCAGCCTTCGGCAGCTCCTACATTTGGAATGCAATCTGTCTGTAGGAGCTGCCGGAGGCTGCGATCTTTTGATTTCTCAGGATTGGATAATGCTCAACCGCTCCCCCACCACCATCTCGGTAATCCAGTCCACCAGAATCGAGGTGTAGGCCTGCTGCGACACCGGGTCACTCAACGCGTGATCCGCGCCATCGATGATCCGGTGGGTCAACGAGTGGGTCTGCTGACACGCGGCGCGGTAACTCATGATCGTCGCGTGGGGCACGAAATCGTCGGTTTCCGATTCCACCAACAGCACGTCGCCAGTGAATTGCGAGCAGGCATGCAGGGCGCGATTGCTGTCGGCGCGCACCAGCGTGCCGCGATAATCGCGCAGGTCGGCCTTGTCCAGATCGCGTTTGGGCGTGTGCCATTGTTCATCCCGGTACAGCGCCGGCACGCGCAGCGCCAGCCAGCGCACCGGGCGCAGTGACGTCAGGATCGAGGCCAGATAACCGCCATAACTGGTGCCGACCACGGCGATCGCCGAGGTATCCAGCGCCGGGTGCGCCAGCAGGCGATCGTAGGCCGCCAGCAAATCACGCAGATTGTCTTCACGGGTCACCCGGGTCAGCGGAATTCCTGTGCCGCCGGTGTGCCCGCGCAGGTCGAAGGTCAGGCATACGCAACCCAGGCCGGCGATGCCTTTGGCCCGCTCCAGATCACGTTCCTGACTGCCGCCCCAACCGTGAACAAACAACACCCCCGGGACCTTCGATTTGGGACTGAGAAAGGTCCCACTCATCTGTTCGTCATCAATGTCGATTTGAATGCTTTCGCTTCTAGCCGTCATAGGATTGGACCGTCACATATTTGAGAAGAAATGCGCTGTTTTCCGCCGGTCCGCGATAGACCTCGATAGCGTCCGCCGGCAGCGCCTGATCGGTATAGGTTTCCACCGACGACACGCGAATCGCGCGCATCTGTGGATCGTTGACGAAGCTTTGCAGCGCCGCCACTTCGGCGCTGCTGGCACCGCCCATGCGCCAGGATTGTTCGAGCACGCCGCTGCGCGGGTTGCCGCTGGCGTCGAGGCCCTGGGCGATATCGTAATTGCGCCGCGAGGCGAAGAAGCGCGGGTAAGCTTCGTTGGCGGCACTGTCGAAGACCTGCGCCTGCTCGATGGCCAGACGCACATCATCAGGCAGATCCAGCGCGAGCAATTGGTCATAGCCCCCTTGCACCACCAGCAGATTCGAACCGCCGTAGACCTCTTCGCCCTGGCCGTCCTCGGTCAAGTATTGATCACCACAGTAGCTCAACACTTTGCCGCCGATGAACGACTGGCCGACGCTGTGGGTGACGACGTTGCTCAAGTCCTGCTCCAGCACTACGCCGTCCCTGAACAGGCTTTGCGCCTCGGGCCGCGCGAGGATCTCATCGAACGCGTCGAGGCTTTTGATCACTTCCTGACCGCGACCGGCGCAAGCGTGAACCGGCTTCAAGCGAATCGGCCCGGCGTACAGCAAATGTTCGGCGGCGGGCCGTGCATCTTCCAGGGCAAATACGCTGAGACCGTCGAGCACTACATTGCGCACCCGTTCCGAAAACAGCGGCGACCAGCCCTGCGGAGCGTGCGCCAGATGGCTGCGCAAGCCGTGGCTGATGGCTTTGGTGCAGATGAAATCGTATTCGACGTAACCGCCCCACAAGTCATCGGGGCCGTTGATGCCAAGTGCTTGCGCGTGGGCTGCGCCGACGATGGTTTGTGTCGGCAGCAGATAGAGGTCGCGGCCCGAATGTTTGGCCGGGTCGTAACTGCCGCCGAACTTGCAACCGAGAATCTGCGCCAACCAGCGCGCCAGAGCCTTGTTGGTCTCGACTTCATGTTGCGGCGCCTCGGCACGCACCGAATGGGCAACGACAATTTTCTTGCTGGGTGTCGGGGTCATGCGTTCCCCTTTCATCAGTCGATGGGTTCACTCAGGGAAATTGCAGAGATCAGGCCAATCAACGATCCCCACGAACCGCCCGATAATCGGGAGCTTGCCGTGACTGTGCTGGCATCACGCCTGTTTCAAACTGCACGACAGCGCGCAAAACTCCGGCAAATTGCACGATCCGTGGTCCTGTGCAAAAACCTGTGGGAGCTGGCTTGCCAGCGATGGCGGTGGATCAGTCACCTGTTTTGCAACTGATTGATCGCATCGCTGGCAAGCCAGCTCCCACAGGGTTACTCCAGTGCCCAGGCTACCGCGTCAGACCAAACCGCCCCCGGTAATCACTCGGCCCCAACCCGGTAATTTTCTTGAAAATCGCGCGAAACGCGCCCGGATCCTGATAGCCCACCGTCCAGGCAATGTGGTCGATCGTGCCATTGGTGAACTCGAGCATTTCTCGCGCTTTGCCAACCCGCAGGTGCTGGCAATACTCGGTCGGTTTCAAGCCTGTCGCGGCGCGGAATCGGCGCAGGAAAGTGCGTTCTTCAAGGCCCGCGCGCTCGGCCATCGCGTTCAGCGAAACATCCGTCGCCCCGGTGCTTTGCAGCCAGTGCTGGACCTTGAGAATCGCCGCGTCGCCATGACTGAGGATCGGCGCGAAATTGCTCCCGCATTCACTGGCGCTGTCGCTGTGTTCCATCACCAGAAAACGCGCGGTCGCGGTGGCGATGCTGGGGCCGAGCAAGCGATCGAGCAGGCGCAGCCCCAGTTCCGACCAGGCCATCAGCCCCGCCGTGGTGATCAGGTCACCGTCGTCGATAATCGGCGTGTCGGCCTTCAGTTTGATCTTCGGGTAACGCTCGGCAAACGCCTGGGCCGAGGTCCAGTGGGTGGTGGCGCTGCGACCGTCGAGCAAGCCGCTTTCAGCGAGCATCAACGAGCCCACACAAACACCACCAAGGGTTGCGCCGCGCGCATGCTGATCGCGCAGCCATTGCGCAAGACTCGCGGTCATCTGTGCCGCATCGAACCCGCCAAGGGACGGCGGAATCAGCACGGCGAGCAAAGCGTCCTCACCGCCCGGATGACTGTCATAGACCCGCGCCGGCAACTGCTCGCCCTCGACCTGCCAGTGACTCACCCGCAGCAAGGGCAATTGCACAGCCTGATACTCGGCGGCGATGCGGTTGGCCACCGCGAACAGGTCGGTCAGACCGTGCACCGCCGCCAGTTGCGCGCCGGGGTAAATCAGCACGCCCAGTTCAGCGGTGGCGGCTCTTTGTGCAGCCATTGTCAGTTTTCCCCCGTCTATTGTCGGTGCGGCCAATCCTCGAATCCTCGGCAAGCGCCAATACTGAGACCACACCCAATCACTGCCTCGAGGACAATCCCATGGCCAAGCAAGCGCTCATCGTAGTCGATATCCAGAACGACTACTTCCCCCAAGGCAAGTGGCCGCTGGTCGGCGCCGACGCCGCTGCCGACAACGCCGCACGGCTGATCGCAGCCTTTCGCGAAACGGGCAATCCGGTGGTGCACATTCGGCATGAATTCACCTCCGAGGATGCGCCGTTTTTCACTCCCGGCTCCGAGGGCGCGAAACTGCATCCGAAAGTGCTCAACCATGCCGATGAGCCGGTGGTGCTCAAGCACTTCGTCAACTCGTTCCGTGAAACCGAACTGAAAGCAGTACTAGACGAACACGGCATCACCGACCTGGTGGTGGTCGGCAGCATGAGCCATATGTGCGTCGATGGCATCACCCGCGCGGCGGCAGACATGGGTTACAGCGTGATCGTGATTCACGATGCCTGCGCCAGCCGTGATCTGGAATTCAATGGCCTGACGGTGCCGGCCGCCCATGTGCACGCAGCCTTCATGGCGGCGCTGGGTTTCGCCTATGCCAGCGTGGTATCCACTGACGAGTTCCTCAGCAGCAACGCCTAGCAACAACTGCGCAATCCCCTGGCCCGCCACGTTGCGGGCCTTTTTGCGTTTGTCATGAAAATCTCACGCGTGAGTCATTGATGGCACTTTGCATTGGTTGTAGTGTGGCCCACGCGTGAGACGCTCATAACCGGATTCCAGCCATGACAAGCCGCACTCCTACGCCTGCCGCAGCCAGCCTCAAGGGCGAGCGTGGCAAGACGTCAGCGAAAAAACCGTCGAGCTTCTACATGAAGCAGATGCGCGCAGGCCTGGCCGCCGCCGGTTATGTGAAACACGAAACTTGGGTGCTTCCGGAAAACCGAAGCTTGCTCAAGCAAATGGAGCAACAGCTACGCCAACCGATTCTGGCTGGCTCTTTCATGTCGGAGAAATA
This sequence comes from Pseudomonas sp. Sample_20, assembly GCF_004307585.1. NCBI lineage: Bacteria > Pseudomonadati > Pseudomonadota > Gammaproteobacteria > Pseudomonadales > Pseudomonadaceae > Pseudomonas > Pseudomonas sp. Sample_20. The sequence continues at coordinate 15,124 of NZ_RCOA01000083.1, forward strand.
CATGAGCGCAGGCAACAACTGGACCATCGACAGCCTCTTCAATGCCCTCAAGGCGCTGGACGAGGTGGCTTCCCAAGAGATTTCGCTGTCCCTGATCCAGAGCTCCGAGCCGAGCATCAAGCTGGAAATGAACGAATTCGGCGGCCTGCCGATTCACATCGCCCTGGCCGGCCAGCAGATCATCGTCGACACCGTGCTGGTGGACATCGATTCGATCAGCAACGTCCAGGCGTTCAACGATGCCGTGCTGCGCAGCCGCGAAATGTTCCCGCTGTCGTCGATCGGGATCGAGTCGATGCCCAATGGCCAGACCGTCTACAACATGTTCGGCGCCCTCAGTGCTGATTCGAGCCTGACCAACGTGGTTACCGAGGTGAAAACCCTGGTCGACAACGTGCAGCGCGCCAGCGAAGCCTTCGAACACTTCTTCAAGTAATCAACAGGGAATATCCAATGACTCAGTCCATCTGGAGCAAGTTGTTCACCGCACTGCGCGGCGGCGCCAATGAAGTCGGCGAAGCCATCGCCGACCAGCAGGCCCTGCGCATCCTCGATCAGGAAATCCGCGACGCCGACACCGCGCTGTCCAATGCTCGCCGCGAACTGGTAACGATCATGGCCAAGCACAAACTGGCCGCCGACCGCGTCAGCGAATACGACGCCAAGATCAAGGACCTCGAAGCCAAGGCTGTAGCCGCGTTGAATGCCGGCCGTGAAGACCTGGCGCTGGAAGTGGCCGAAGCTATTTCGACCCTGACCAACGACCTCGCTGCCGAGAAGAAACTCAGCGATGAATTCGGCGCCTACGCCGACAACATGCGCAAAGACATCAGCAAAGCCGAATCGCGGATCAAGAGCCTGCGCCAGCAGGTGGACATGGCCAAGGCCCGCGACAGCGTGCAGAAAGCCCAGGTCAGCGCCTCGATTGCCAGCGGCGGCGCCAACGGCAAACTGGAAACCGCAGTCGGCACCCTGAACCGCCTGCAAGCCAAGCAGCAGCAACGCGCTGCCGAACTGAGCGCAGCGGACGAACTGGCCGACGCCTCCACCGGCAACGATCTGGAACGCAAACTGCGCGACGCCGGCATCACGCCGAACGAAGGCAGCGCCAATGCGATCCTTGAGCGCCTGAAGCAGAAGTCCGCGCAGTAATGACTGATCGGTAACCTGTGGGAGCGAGCCTGCTCGCGAAAGCGTCGTGACAGTCAAAGAATCGAGTGACTGACACACCCCATTCGCGAGCAGGCTCGCTCCCACATGGTTTTGCGGCGTAATTGCCCCTGCTCGTTCACCGCTTCGCCCGTTACACTACCGCCACTTTTTCACCCCCGAACACCTCCACCCGCTTCAAGGAACGTACCCATGGGATGGTTTAAAGACTTGCTCGGCACCAGCAATTGGCAGACCGCTGCGCCAACGAGCACTGGCGCCAGCGGCCCGCTGGGCATGGCACAAGGCAAAGGCGTGCGCTTCGACACGACCCTGGCATTGCTGCTGGAAGGCTCGACTTCGGTGCGGGTGCCATTCGATCAAGCGGTGTGGAGCGCCGGTTGGGTCGATCTCGGCCAGTCCAACAAGCTGCACCGCTACTACATGAACGACGAGGATTTCTGGGTGCAGATCCACGTCACCGGCGATGATCAGGTCGAGTCGGTCACCCTGTTCAATTACCTCAGCTACGTGACGGTCAACAGTGACGCCGAACTGCAGCGTCTGGCCGGCCCGAACAGCCTGATCGGTCTGCCGACCTACAACCACGACGGTGTTGAATACACCCGCGAATGGGGCACCGAACTGCATCAGACTGAACTGGTGCCAATGACCGAACACGTGGTCAATCCGGACGAGTCCTACACCATCAAGCACCACGCCATGCTGTATGCCCGCGACACCGGTCTGACCGATCGCCGCGAACTGCTGCTGTTCTCCGTCGAACAGGACGAAGAAGGCACCGTCAGCCTGAGCACCTCGCTGGGCATCTCGCTGTACACGACTGATTTGAGCGCCATCTAAAAAAGGAAGTTTTTCATGCTGGAAGTCTTGGCCGTTTCCCTGAACAAAACCGCGCTGGTCGGTTTTGTCGTCTACCTGATCGGCGCCGTGTTGCTGTTCATGCTGTTTCAATTCGTCTACACGCGCATTACCGCACACAAGGAATTCGAACTGATCCGTGCCGGCAACACTGCCGCCGCCATTGCCCTGTCCGGGGCAATCATCGGTTTCGCGATTCCGGCGAGCAACGTGATCGCCTACTCGGTCAACGTGCTCGACTTCGTCCTCTGGGCGGTCATCGCCGCCGTCGTGCAGCTGTTGGCGTTCGTTGCGACCGGGCTGGTGCTCAAGGGCACTTCCCAGCGCATCGCCAACGGCGAAGTCGCGGCCGGCATCTATGTGGCTGCCGTGGCGATCAGCGTCGGCATGCTCAATGCCGCGTGCATGACCCCGTCCCACTGACCGGCAGGAAGCCTCTCGATGAAACGCAGCAAATACGTGCAATTGTCCCTCGCCGCGTCGGTGGCGATGGCGATTTCCGGTGAAGCAGCGGCGCTGGATCAGCCGCGCAACTTCCAGAGCGTTGAACAGTGTGTCGACGCCGAATTGGCCGCCGATCTCTGCTCCAGCGCCTACGTCGCCGCCCTGAACGAACACCGGCGCATCGCCCCGGCCTACACCGACAAGGCCAAGTGCGACGCAGACTTTGCCGCTGGCTGGTGTCAGAAAAATTCCGATGGCCGTTTCGTGCCGAAACTCGGCGGCTTCAAAGTGCCGGGCAATGCCGAGACGCCGCAAGATCTCGATGCCATCGCCAATTCGCAAATGCCGGCGGGCGGCACCACCACCAGCAGCAGTGCCAGCCACGGCGGCTCGCACTATTCCGGTGGCTCAGGTGGCGGCGGCAATGGCTGGCTGACCGGCTGGCTGATCGGCAACGCAATGAGCAACAACGCCGAACGCACCGTTTACCGTGATCGCGAAACGCGCCAGCCGTACAACACCTCAACGCAGTACCGCCGAGCTGACACAACCTCGCGCAGCCAGTCGGATTACGAGAGCAGCAAGAGCAAACCGGTGAACGTTGCGTCGTCGACTTCGCGCGGCGGTTTCGGCAGCCAGTCCAGCGCCCGCAGCGGTTGGGGTGGCTGGGGCAGCAGTTCCGGACGCTCGAGCAGCTGACATGAAAAAGATCCATTGCGCCGAGCGCCCCGACTGGAAACACACCGCCGAAAGCCTCGGTTTCCTGTTCCACACCATCGACGACGAACCGTACTGGGACGAAAGCGCCTACTACCAGTTCAGCCTCGCGCAGATCGAAAACGATCTCGAAGATCCGACCACCGAACTGCATGAGATGTGCATGGATCTGGTTGATCGCGTGGTCAACAGCGAAGAGTTGCTCGATCGCTTGAGCATTCCGGCGGCGTACTACGACATGATCCGCACCTCATGGCGCGAAGGTCATCCGCATCTGTACGGTCGTATGGACTTTTCCTACAGCGGCAACGGGCCGGCGAAACTGTTGGAGCTCAACTACGACACGCCGACCAGCCTCTATGAAGCGGCGGCGTTTCAGTGGGGCTGGCTGGAGCAATGCATCGAGCGTGGCACGCTGCCGCCGCATGCTGACCAGTTCAACAGCATCGACACCAAGCTGCATCAGGCCTTCGCCGAGTTGCAGTTGAAGCGGCCGTTCTACTTTGCCTCGATGAAAGACTCGGTCGAGGACAAAGGCACCACCGATTACCTGCGGCTGATCGCGGAAAAGGTCGGCATCGAATCACGCCACATCGATATCGAAGACATCGGCCTGACGGCTGAGGGCCGTTTCGTCGATCTGCAGGATCGCTGGATCCCGCATCTGTTCAAGCTGCACGCCTGGGAATTCATCTTCCACGAACCGTTCGGCGCGGCGATCGCCGAGTGTGACACGCAGTTTTTCGAACCGGCGTGGAAGGCGATCCTGTCCAACAAGGGTGCGCTGCCGCTGCTGTGGGAATTGCACAAGGGACATCCGAATCTGCTCGCTGCGCACCTTGATCCGAATCCGCAGAGTGCCGTGCCGAAGGGCTGGGTGCGCAAGCCGTACTTTTCCCGCGAAGGTGCCAACATCGAACTGCAAACGGCAGAAGGTCTGATCGTCAAAGAGGACGGGCCTTACACCGATGCGCCGTTCATCCTGCAGCAGTTCGCGCCGCTGCCGAAGTTTGGCGACAGCTACACGCTGATTGGCTCGTGGGTGATTGGCGATGAGGCAGCGGGGATTGGTGTGCGTGAAGACAATAGTCTGATCACCAAGGATTCAAGTCGATTTTTGCCGCACCTGATCCTGGATTAAGACGAAATTACCTTGTGGGAGCGAGCCTGCTCGCGAAAGCGCCCTGTCAGTTACAGGTGCATCGACTGATCTGACGCATTCGCGAGCAGGCTCGCTCCCACAGGAGATTGTGAGTAGCCAGGAATTTCCTGAACAAAAAAGGCCCGTCGTTTAAGCGACGGGCCTTTTTCATTTAAGACGGTTACAGCGGCAAATCAGAACGGAATATCGTCATCGAAGCTGTCGAAATCCGGAGCCGGTTGCGGTGCGGCCTGCTGAGGCGCCGGAGCCGAACGCTGCTGTGGAGCCGACTGCTGCGGGCGTGGAGCCTGCTGACGTGGCGCCTGCTGCTGGTAGTTGTTGCCGCCGCCTTGCTGGTCGCCCTGTTGTGGACGGCCGCCGAGCAGTTGCATGGTGCCTTGCATGTCGACCACGATTTCAGTGGTGTAACGCTTGATACCGTCCTTTTCCCACTCGCGGGTCTGCAGCTTGCCTTCGATGTACACCTGCGAACCCTTGCGCAGGTATTCACCGGCGATCTCGGCCACCTTGCCGAACATCGATACGCGGTGCCATTCGGTCTTCTCGACCTTCTGACCGGTCTGCTTGTCGGTCCATTGTTCGCTGGTGGCCAGACTCAGGTTGGTCACGGCGTTACCGTTAGGCAGGTAGCGAACTTCGGGATCCTGGCCGCAAGTGCCGACCAATATGACTTTGTTAACCCCACGGGCCATAACGTTCTCCTAAGCGTCGCACGCAGCCCCGGCCGGGTTGTTGACCAGGCGTTCGAGGGTGCTGCGATCCACTAATTCTTTGTCCAGTTTGATGTAAACAGCCGCCTCTTCGGCGACTATCACTGCATCTGTTACCCCTACCAGGGCCTTGAGGCGCTCGACCAGACCCGCTTCGCGGATCGCTTCGGGCGACAACGGCAAGCGCAGGCTCGTCACGTAGGGAGGTTCGCGCATGGTAACAGCAAAGGCCAGCCAAAGTGCAGCCAGCGCGGCGCATCCGAGGAACACAACCGACAGACCGCCATGCTGGAACAACCAGCCGCCGAGTATCCCGCCGAGTGCCGAACCGAGGAACTGGCTGGTGGAGTACACGCCCATGGCCGTGCCCTTGCCGCCCGCCGGTGAAACCTTGCTGATCAGCGACGGCAACGATGCCTCGAGCAGATTGAACGCGGTGAAAAACACCACAGTACCGATCACCAGAGCACGCAGGCTGTCGCCGAACTGCCAGAAGAATAGTTCAGTCAGCATCAATGTCATGACGGCGCCGAGCAAAACTCGTTTCATTTTGCGTTTCTTCTCGCCGTAGATAATGAACGGGATCATGGCGAAGAACGAAATCAGCAGCGCGGTGAGGTAGACCCACCAGTGCTGTTCCTTGGGCAAACCGGCTTTTTCCACCAGTGCCAGCGGCAAGGCGACGAAGCTCGACATCAACATGGCATGTAACACAAAGATGCCCAGATCCAGGCGCAGCAGGTCCGGGTGCTTGAGCGTCGGCATCAGTGCCTGCCGGGCGACGCCGGACTCACGGTGCTGCAACGGCCCGGTGGATTGCGGCACCATGAACATGATGATCAGGATGCCGACCAGCGCCATGGCGCCAGTGGCGAGGAACAGCCCGGACAGCCCGAACGCACTGGTCAGTAACGGCCCGACCACCATGGCCACGGCAAACGACAGGCCGATGGTCATGCCGATCATCGCCATGGCTTTGGTGCGATGCTGCTCGCGGGTCAGGTCGGAAAGCAGCGCCATCACCGCTGCAGAAATCGCCCCGGCGCCCTGCAGGATTCGCCCGGCGATCACGCCCCAGATCGAATCGGCCTGGGAAGCCAGAACACTGCCGAGAGCGAAGACGATCAGGCCGAGGTAGATCACCGGCCGGCGACCGATGCGGTCGGAAATGATCCCGAACGGAATCTGGAAAATTGCCTGGGTCAGACCGTAAGCGCCAATCGCCAGCCCGATCAGGGCCGGGGTCGCTCCCGCCAGATCCATGCCATAGGTCGCCAGCACCGGCAACACCATGAACATGCCAAGCATACGGAAAGCGAACACCAGGGCCAGACCGCTCGCCGCGCGGGTCTCGCTGCCACTCATGCGTTCGCTGTGGGGATCGTGCATGGAAAAACCTCGTGTGAACCGGCGGCGATTCTACCAGTCCCATCGGAAGACGGGGTATATCGCGACGCTATGACGCGTATAGATGAAACTCTCTTCATGAACGGCAAAACGCCCTTCGTTTGATAGTGTGCATCCATCCAGTATTTGCCCGTATACTCCTACGTTTTCGACGCCCGCCAAGCGAGGCCACTTTGGACAAGATCCTGATACGTGGGGCCCGTACCCACAACCTGAAGAACATCGACCTGACCCTGCCACGGGACAAACTGATCGTCATCACCGGCCTGTCCGGATCCGGCAAGTCGTCCCTGGCGTTCGACACGCTGTATGCCGAAGGTCAGCGCCGCTATGTCGAATCGCTGTCGGCCTATGCCCGGCAGTTCCTGTCGATGATGGAGAAACCCGACGTCGACACCATCGAAGGCCTGTCGCCGGCGATCTCCATCGAACAGAAGTCGACCTCGCACAACCCGCGTTCCACGGTCGGCACCATCACCGAAATCTACGACTACCTACGCTTGCTCTATGCCCGCGTCGGTACGCCGCGTTGCCCGGATCACGACATTCCACTGGAAGCGCAGACCGTCAGCCAGATGGTCGATCTGGTGCTGGCGCAGCCGGAAGGCAGCAAACTGATGTTGCTGGCACCGGTGATCCGCGAACGCAAAGGCGAACACCTGTCGGTCTTCGAAGAATTGCGTGCGCAGGGTTTCGTCCGCGCCCGGGTCAACGGACGCATTTGCGAGCTCGACGAGCTGCCGAAGCTGGATAAACAGAAGAAGCATTCGATCGATGTGATCGTCGACCGCTTCAAGGTCCGCGCCGATCTGCAGCAGCGTCTGGCCGAGTCTTTCGAGACCGCGCTGAAACTCGCCGACGGCATTGCCCTGGTCGCGCCGATGGACGACGAGCCGGGCGAAGAAATGATCTTCTCCGCACGCTTCGCCTGCCCGATCTGCGGCCATGCGATCAGCGAGCTGGAACCCAAGCTGTTTTCCTTCAACAACCCGGCCGGCGCCTGCCCGACCTGTGATGGCTTGGGCGTGAAGCAGTTCTTCGACATCAAGCGTCTGGTCAATGGCGAGCTGACCCTGGCCGAAGGTGCAATACGCGGCTGGGACCGGCGCAACGTCTATTACTTCCAGATGCTCGGCTCACTCGCCTCGCACTACAAGTTCAGCCTGGACAAGCCCTTCAACGACCTCAGCGCCGAGCAGCAGAAGTTCATCCTGCATGGCAGCGGCTCGCAGAACGTAGACTTCAAATACCTCAACGACCGTGGCGATATCGTCAAACGCTCGCACCCGTTCGAAGGCATCGTGCCGAATCTTGAGCGTCGCTATCGCGAAACCGAATCGGCGAGCGTGCGCGAAGAGCTGGCCAAGTTCCTCAGCCATCAGGCCTGCCCGGATTGCCGTGGCACGCGTCTGCGCCGTGAAGCGCGGCACGTCTGGGTCGGCGAGAAAACCTTGCCGGCAGTGACCAATCTGCCGATCGGCGATGCCTGCGAATATTTCGGCGCGCTGAAGATGACCGGTCGCCGCGGCGAGATCGCCGACAAGATCCTCAAGGAAATCCGCGAGCGCCTGCAATTCCTGGTCAACGTCGGCCTCGACTATCTGTCGCTGGATCGCAGTGCCGACACATTGTCCGGTGGCGAGGCGCAACGGATTCGTCTGGCCAGCCAGATTGGCGCCGGTCTGGTCGGCGTTCTGTATATCCTTGATGAACCGTCCATTGGTCTGCATCAGCGCGACAACGATCGGCTGCTCGGTACGCTCAAGCATTTGCGCGATATCGGCAACACGGTGATCGTGGTCGAGCATGATGAAGACGCGATTCGTCTGGCTGACTATGTCGTCGATATCGGTCCTGGCGCAGGTGTACACGGCGGGCGGATCGTTGCCGAGGGCACGCCGGATGAAGTCATGGCGCACCCGGATTCGCTGACTGGCAAATACCTGTCCGGCCGGGTGAAGATCGAAGTGCCGGCCAAACGCACCCCACGCAACAAGAAGCTCAACCTGTCGCTCAAGGGTGCGCGCGGCAACAATCTGCGCAATGTCGATCTGGACATCCCGATCGGCCTGCTGACGTGCGTGACTGGCGTATCCGGTTCGGGTAAATCGACACTGATCAACAACACGCTGTTCCCGCTGAGCGCCACGGCGCTGAATGGCGCGACCACGCTGGAAGCGGCTGCACATGACAGCATCAAAGGCCTGGAACATCTCGACAAAGTCGTCGATATCGACCAGAGCCCGATCGGCCGTACGCCGCGCTCCAACCCGGCGACCTACACCGGGCTGTTCACGCCGATCCGCGAACTGTTTGCCGGCGTGCCCGAGTCGCGCTCCCGGGGTTACGGCCCGGGGCGTTTCTCGTTCAACGTCAAGGGCGGTCGCTGCGAAGCGTGCCAGGGCGATGGCCTGATCAAGGTGGAAATGCACTTCCTGCCGGACATCTACGTGCCCTGCGATGTGTGCAAGAGCAAGCGTTACAACCGCGAAACCCTTGAAATCAAGTACAAGGGCAAGAGCATCCATGAAACCCTCGAAATGACCATTGAGGAAGCACGGGAATTCTTCGACGCGGTTCCGGCACTGGCGCGCAAGCTGCAAACGCTGATGGATGTCGGCCTGTCCTACATCAAGCTGGGGCAGTCGGCAACGACCCTGTCCGGCGGTGAAGCACAGCGGGTCAAGTTGTCGCGCGAGCTGTCCAAACGCGATACCGGCAAGACCCTGTACATCCTCGATGAGCCGACCACCGGTCTGCACTTTGCCGATATCCAGCAATTGCTCGACGTCCTCCATCGTCTGCGCGACCACGGCAACACCGTGGTGGTCATCGAGCACAACCTCGATGTGATCAAGACCGCTGACTGGCTGGTGGACCTTGGTCCTGAAGGCGGTTCCAAGGGCGGGCAGATCATTGCCACCGGTACGCCGGAGGAAGTCGCCGAGATGAAGCAATCTCACACCGGCCATTACCTCAAGCCGCTGCTGGTCCGAGATCGGGCTTAACTGCCAGGCATGAAAAAGCCCCTGTCACCGTTGAAGTGACAGGGGCTTTTTTGTAGCCGTGCAATCAGGATGCGTGGGATTGCAGGTAGTTCTCGAGACCGATCAGCTTGATCAGGCCCAGCTGCTTTTCCAGCCAGTAGGTGTGATCTTCTTCGGTGTCGTTGAGCTGAACCCGCAGAATTTCGCGGCTGACATAGTCTTTGTGTTGCTCGCAAAGTTCGATGCCTTTGCACAGCGCAGCGCGGACTTTGTATTCGAGGCGCAAATCAGCTTCGAGCATCGTAGGCACCGTGGTGCCGACATCCAGATCGTCCGGACGCATGCGCGGCGTGCCTTCGAGCATCAGAATCCGCCGCATCAATGCATCGGCGTGGCCGGCTTCTTCTTCCATCTCGTGGTTGATGCGCTCGTAGAGCTTGGTGAACCCCCAGTCCTCATACATCCGCGAATGAACAAAATATTGGTCACGCGCGGCCAGTTCGCCGGTCAGCAACGTATTGAGGTAATCGATTACATCTGGGTGGCCTTGCATCGCCCTACATCTCCCTTCCTGAAAGTCTGTAGTTTGAACCAACCTGACCGGAAGGTCACTCGCTTCGCGCAATAAAAGCGAAGATATTCTGAGAAAAGCAGGCCAAATAACGCAAAAACCGCCCAAATGAGGGCGGTTCTGCTTCTCGTTTAGACTACGTTAAGCTGTCAGTTGAGCAGCTTTGCGATTGCTTCTCCATACGCCGGATCGGCTTTGTAGAAATGCTGCAGCTGACGATCCACGACGTCGCTCGAAACACCCGCCATTGCGCCGGCAATGTTGCTGACCAGCAATGCTTTCTGCTCGTCGCTCATCAAGCGGAACAAGGCACCGGCATGGCTGTAGTAGTCGGTGTCTTCGCGGTGATCATAACGATCGGCGGCACCGCTCAAGGCCAGCGCTGGCTCAGCGTAATGTGGCGCTTGTTTCGGCGACTCAACGTAGCTGTTCGGTTCATAGTTCGGCGCCGCGCCGCCATTGCTGCCGAAAGCCATGGAGCCGTCACGCTGATAAGTATTCACCGGGCTGCGCGGAGCGTTCACCGGCAATTGCTGGTGATTGGTGCCCACACGGTAGCGGTGCGCGTCAGCGTATGCGAATACACGGCCTTGCAGCATGCGGTCTGGCGACAGACCGACGCCTGGCACCATGTTGCTCGGGCCAAACGCCGCCTGTTCAACTTCAGCGAAGTAGTTCAACGGGTTGCGATTCAACTCCAGCTCACCAACTTCGATCAACGGAAACTCCTTCTGCGACCAAGTCTTGGTCACGTCGAACGGATTCTCGTAATGAGCCGCCGCTTGCGCTTCGGTCATGATCTGAATGCACACGCGCCATTTCGGGAATTCACCGCGCTCGATGGCCTCGAACAGGTCACGCTGCGCATAGTCCGGGTCGGTACCGGCCAAACGGGCGGCCTCGGCTGGCGCCAGGTTCTTGATGCCTTGCTGAGTCTTGTAGTGCCACTTCACCCAGTGACGCTCGCCTTTGTCGTTGATCAGGCTGTAAGTGTGACTGCCGAAGCCGTGCATATGGCGATAGCCGTCAGGGATGCCACGATCAGAAAACAGGATGGTGACCTGGTGCAACGCTTCAGGCGAATGCGACCAGAAATCCCACATCATCTGCGCGCTTTTCAGGTTGCTTTGCGGCAGACGTTTTTGCGTATGGATAAAGTCCGGAAACTTCAGCGGATCGCGGATGAAGAACACTGGCGTGTTGTTGCCAACGATGTCCCAGTTGCCTTCCTCGGTGTAGAACTTCAAGGCGAAGCCGCGCGGATCGCGCTCAGTGTCGGCCGAACCACGCTCGCCACCTACGGTGGAAAAGCGCAGAAAGGTTGGCGTTTGTTTGCCTACCGATTCGAACAACTTTGCACTGGTGTATTCGGTGATGTCACGGGTGACGGTGAACGTACCGTAAGCGCCCGAGCCCTTAGCGTGGACACGGCGTTCTGGAATGTTTTCACGGTTGAAGTGCGCGAGCTTTTCGATCAGATGGAAATCGTCGAGAAGCAGCGGACCGCGTGGGCCGGCGGAACGGGAATTCTGGTTGTCAGCGACTGGCGCGCCACTGGCGGTTGTAAGCGTCTTGGTCTGGCTCATGCGGTCTTCTTCCTCTGTCAGTCTTGAACTGCCGGCTAATGGGCTTGGCGGGAAGTATTGATCATCGACGTTACAGCTACAAATTCATTAACTTGCAGGCATCGATAGATAATTACTAATTATGTTTTCCCGGCACATAGTGGCAGTTCAACCATGTCAGAAACTTGTACAGACGGCGCATTTCTTACAGGCACAAAAAACCGGGCACTAGGCCCGGTTCTTTGTTTCAGACTGACGTCTTACTCGGCGGATACAGCTTCGCCAGCAGTAGCACGATCAACCAACTCGACGTACGCCATAGGCGCGTTGTCGCCAGCGCGGAAACCGCACTTGAGGATGCGCAGGTAGCCACCCTCACGGGTAGCGTAACGCTTGCCCAGGTCGTTGAAGAGCTTACCAACGATAGCTTTCGAACGAGTACGGTCGAAAGCCAGACGGCGGTTAGCCAGGCTGTCTGTCTTGGCCAGAGTGATCAGCGGCTCGGCAACGCGGCGCAGTTCTTTGGCTTTTGGCAGAGTAGTTTTGATCAGCTCGTGCTCGAACAGCGACACCGCCATGTTTTGGAACATGGCCTTGCGGTGCGAGCTGGTGCGGCTCAGGTGACGACCACTTTTACGATGACGCATGGTTCATTCCTTACCAAACACTACGTTCGGTGATTACGACGATCAGGCAGTCGCCTTGTCGTCCTTCTTAAGACTTGCAGGCGGCCAGTTGTCGAGGCGCATGCCGAGGGACAGACCGCGGGAGGCCAGAACGTCCTTGATTTCAGTCAAGGATTTCTTGCCCAGGTTCGGAGTCTTCAACAGCTCTACTTCGGTACGCTGAATCAGGTCGCCGATGTAGTAGATGTTTTCCGCCTTAAGGCAGTTAGCCGAACGTACAGTCAGTTCCAGATCGTCAACCGGGCGAAGCAGGATCGGATCGATCTCGTCTTCCTGCTCGACAACCAGCGGCTCACTTTCACCTTTGAGGTCGACGAACGCAGCCAGCTGCTGTTGCAGGATGGTTGCAGCGCGACGGATAGCCTCTTCAGGATCCAGGGTACCGTTGGTTTCCAGATCAATAACCAGCTTGTCCAGGTTGGTACGCTGTTCGACACGGGCGTTTTCCACCACGTAAGCGATACGGCGAACCGGGCTGAACGAAGAGTCGAGCTGCAAGCGACCGATGCTGCGGCTTTCGTCTTCATCGCTCTGACGCGAGTCGGCTGGTTCATAACCACGACCACGAGCTACGGTGAGCTTCATGTTCAGGGCGCCGTTAGACGCCAGGTTAGCGATTACGTGATCGGGATTAACGATCTCGACATCATGATCCAGCTGAATATCGGCAGCGGTAACCACCCCCGAACCCTTCTTCGACAAGGTCAGCGTAACTTCGTCACGACCGTGCAGCTTGATGGCCAGACCTTTAAGGTTCAACAGGATTTCAATTACGTCTTCCTGTACACCTTCGATGGCGCTGTACTCGTGGAGCACACCGTCAATCTCGGCCTCGACTACTGCGCAGCCGGGCATTGAGGACAACAGGATGCGGCGCAGCGCGTTGCCCAGGGTGTGGCCAAAACCACGCTCGAGAGGCTCGAGAGTGATCTTGGCGCGGGTTGGACTGACAACCTGCACATCAATGTGGCGGGGTGTCAGGAACTCATTTACCGAAATCTGCATGGATGCACCTATTTTCTAGCCCTTACTTGGAGTAGAGCTCGACAATCAGGCTTTCGTTGATGTCGGCGGACAGATCACTGCGAGCAGGAACGTTCTTGAAAACGCCCGACTTCTTCTCAGTGTCTACTTCTACCCATTCTACGCGGCCACGTTGGGCACACAGATCGAGAGCTTGGACAATGCGAAGTTGGTTTTTTGCTTTCTCGCGAACTGCAACCACGTCACCAGCACGAACCTGATACGACGGAACGTTTACGGTCTGACCGTTAACGCTGATCGACTTGTGCGATACCAGTTGACGGGATTCGGCACGAGTCGAACCAAAGCCCATACGGTATACAACGTTGTCCAGACGGCATTCGAGCAGTTGCAGCAGGTTTTCACCGGTTGCACCTTTCTTGCCAGCAGCTTCTTTGTAGTAGCCGCTGAACTGACGCTCGAGAACGCCGTAGATACGACGGACCTTCTGCTTTTCACGCAGTTGGGTGCCGTAGTCGGACTGGCGACCGCGGCGTTGGCCGTGGATACCAGGTGCTGCTTCAATGTTGCACTTCGATTCGATCGCGCGCACGCCGCTCTTCAGGAAGAGATCGGTGCCTTCGCGACGAGCGAGTTTGCATTTTGGACCAATGTAACGAGCCATTCTTTACAATCTCCTGGATTACACGCGGCGCTTCTTCGGCGGACGGCACCCGTTGTGCGGGATTGGCGTCACGTCGGTGATGCTGGCGATCTTGTAGCCACAGCCGTTCAAAGCGCGGACTGCGGATTCACGACCTGGACCTGGACCCTTGACGTTGACGTCGAGGTTTTTCAGGCCGTATTCCAGCGCAGCTTGACCAGCACGCTCAGCAGCTACTTGAGCAGCGAACGGGGTGGACTTGCGGGAACCGCGGAAACCCGAACCACCGGAGGTAGCCCAGGAAAGAGCGTTACCTTGACGGTCGGTAATGGTCACGATGGTGTTGTTAAAAGATGCATGGATGTGGGCGATGCCATCAACCACTGTCTTTTTAACTTTTTTACGAGGACGAGCAGCAGGTTTTGCCATGATTAAATTCCTGTCGATTCGCTGGGGCGATTACTTGCGGATCGGCTTACGCGGACCTTTACGGGTACGCGCGTTGGTCTTGGTACGCTGACCGCGTACTGGCAGACCACGACGATGACGCAGACCGCGATAGCAACCGAGGTCCATCAAGCGCTTGATTTTCATGTTGATTTCGCGACGCAGGTCACCTTCAGTGGTGAACTTCGCCACTTCGCCACGCAGCTGTTCAATTTGCTCGTCGCTCAGATCTTTGATCTTTGCTGCTGGGTTTACCCCAGTCACTGCACAGATCTTCTGCGCAGTAGTGCGACCAACACCATAGATGTAGGTCAGCGAGATAACAGTATGCTTGTTATCTGGAATGTTAACGCCTGCAATACGGGCCATTCAGTGGGACTCCAATTGACAGCTACCTACGCCCCGGAAGCCAAGAAATAGGGCGCGAGATAATATCGCTGTAATAACAAATAATCAACCCGGTAGCGCACTAGCTACCGGGCTTGAAGCACAATCACACTCAGCCTTGGCGCTGTTTGTGACGCGGTTCCGCGCTGCAAATTACTCGAACAACACCTTCGCGGCGAATAATCTTGCAGTTACGGCACAGCTTTTTCACCGATGCACGAACTTTCATCACCAACTCCTCGAACCTTATGGGTACTCAGCGCAACATGCCGCTGCCGTAACCCTTCAGGTTGGCTTTCTTCATCAGGGATTCGTACTGGTGCGAAACGAGGTGCGATTGTACTTGGGACATGAAGTCCATCACAACCACGACCACGATCAGCAACGAGGTCCCGCCAAGGTAGAACGGAACGTTTGCTGCAACCACCAGGAATTGGGGCAACAGGCACACGGCCGTCATGTAAAGAGCACCGAACAGGGTCAAGCGGGTCAGAACGCCATCAATATAGCGCGCAGACTGCTCACCTGGACGGATGCCCGGAATAAAGGCACCGGACTTCTTCAGGTTTTCCGCTACGTCTTTCGGATTGAACATCAACGCCGTATAGAAGAAGCAGAAGAAAATAATCCCTGCACTAAACAGCAGAATATTCAACGGCTGACCAGGAGCGATCGACTGCGAGATGTCCTGCAACCAGCCCATACCTTCAGACTGACCGAACCAGGCACCCAACGAAGCCGGAAACAGCAAGATGCTGCTCGCGAAAATAGCCGGAATAACACCGGCCATGTTCACCTTCAGCGGCAAGTGGCTTGTCTGCGCAGCAAAAACCTTGCGGCCCTGCTGACGCTTGGCGTAGTGAACAGCAATACGACGCTGACCACGCTCAATGAACACCACGAAACCGATAATCGCTACTGCCAGCAAACCGATGGCAACCAGGGCGAAGATGTTGATATCACCCTGACGCGCAGACTCGAAAGACTGCCCGATTGCTCTCGGAAGACCGGCGACGATACCCGAAAAAATCAACATCGAGATACCGTTGCCAACACCACGCTCAGTAATCTGCTCACCCAGCCACATCATGAACATCGCACCAGCCACAAATGTGGTTACCGCGACGAAATGGAAGCCAAAGTCACCAGTGAACGCGACGCCCTGCCCCGCCAGACCAATGGACATGCCAATAGCCTGGACCAGAGCGAGAGCGACGGTGAGGTAGCGGGTGTACTGGCTAATCTTGCGACGGCCAGCTTCACCTTCCTTCTTCAACTGCTCCAGCTGCGGGCTGACGGCGGTCATCAGTTGCATGATGATCGATGCCGAAATGTACGGCATGATCCCCAGTGCAAAGATGCTCATCCGTTCCAGCGCGCCGCCGGAGAACATGTTGAACAAGCTAAGAATGGTCCCCTCATTCTGTCGAAACAGGTCTGCGAGTCGGTCCGGGTTGATACCTGGAACCGGGATGTGTGCGCCTATTCGGTAGACGATAATCGCCAGGAACAGAAAACGCAGACGAGCCCAGAGTTCAGACATACCGCCTTTGCCGAGCGCAGAGAGAGCACCTTGCTTAGCCATTTATTCCTCGAACTTGCCGCCAGCTGCTTCGATAGCCGCACGCGCACCTTTGGTGGCGCCGATTCCCTTGCCGATAGTGACAGCGCGAGTCACTTCACCGGACAGCATGATTTTCACACGCTGTACGTTGACGTTGATCACGTTGGCATCTTTCAGGGACTGCACAGTAACGATGTCGCCTTCCACTTTGGCCAGCTCGGACAAACGCACTTCTGCGCGATCCATGGCTTTCAGGGAAACGAAACCGAACTTAGGCAGGCGACGATGCAGCGGCTGTTGACCGCCTTCAAAGCCTGGAGCGATGGTGCCACCGGAGCGGGAGGTCTGACCTTTGTGACCACGGCCACCAGTCTTGCCCAAACCACTACCGATACCACGGCCCGGACGATGCTTTTCGCGACGGGAACCCGGCGCTGGACTCAGATCATTGAGTTTCATCGATTAACCCTCGACACGCAGCATGTAGTAAGCCTTGTTGATCATCCCGCGATTTTCGGGAGTATCCTGGACTTCTACAGTGTGACCGATGCGACGCAGACCCAGACCCTTAACGCACAGTTTGTGGTTAGGGATGCGGCCGGTCATGCTTTTGATCAGCGTAACTTTAACGGTAGCCATGATTACTTGATCTCCTCAACACGCAGGCCACGCTTGGCAGCGATGGACTCAGGAGACTGCATAGCCTTCAGACCCTTGAAAGTGGCGTGAACCACGTTTACCGGGTTAGTCGAGCCGTAGCACTTGGCCAGAACGTTCTGAACGCCAGCAACTTCGAGGACAGCACGCATAGCGCCGCCAGCGATGATACCGGTACCTTCAGAAGCAGGCTGCATGTACACCTTCGAAGCGCCGTGAGCGGACTTCATTGCGTACTGCAGAGTGGTGCCGTTCAGGTCAACTTGAATCATGTTGCGGCGAGCAGCTTCCATTGCCTTCTGGATCGCAGCAGGCACTTCACGCGACTTGCCACGGCCGAAGCCAACACGCCCTTTACCATCACCAACCACGGTCAACGCGGTGAAAGTGAAGATACGGCCGCCTTTAACGGTTTTGGCTACGCGGTTAACTTGAACCAGCTTCTCGATGTAGCCTTCGTCGCGCTTTTGGTCGTTATTTGACATAACTTAGAACTCCAGCCCAGCTTCACGAGCAGCATCAGCCAGCGCTTTAACGCGGCCGTGGTACTTGAAGCCAGAGCGGTCGAAAGCCACTTGCGATACGCCAGCGGCCTTAGCACGCGTAGCGACCAGCTGGCCAACCTTTGTGGCCGCGTCGATGTTGCCAGTGGCACCATCACGCAGTTCTTTATCCAAAGTCGAGGCACTTGCCAGGACTTTGTTGCCGTCGGCCGAGATGACCTGGGCGTAGATGTGCTGCGACGAGCGGAACACGCAGAGACGCACGACTTCGAGTTCGTGCATTTTCAGGCGTGCTTTGCGAGCGCGACGCAGTCGAGTAACTTTTTTGTCGGTCATTTGCTATGCCCTACTTCTTCTTGGCTTCTTTACGACGGACGACTTCGTCCGCGTAGCGCACACCTTTGCCTTTGTATGGCTCTGGTGGACGGAAGTCGCGGATCTCGGCGGCCACTTGACCTACCAGCTGCTTGTCGATGCCCTTGATCAGGATATCGGTCTGGCTAGGAGTCTCAGCGGTGATGCCTTCCGGCAGTTCGTAATCCACTGGGTGCGAGAAGCCAAGAGCCAGGTTCAGAACCTGACCTTTTGCTTGCGCTTTGTAACCAACACCGACCAGCTGGAGCTTGCGCTCGAAGCCTTGGCTTACGCCCTGGACCATGTTGTTTACCAACGCACGCGTGGTACCGGCCATTGCGCGAGTTTGTTGATCGCCATTGCGAGCAGCGAAACGCAGCTCACCAGCTTCTTCAACGATCTCAACGGACGAATGGATGTTCAGTTCAAGAGTACCCTTGGCACCCTTCACCGAAAGCTGTTGGCCTGCGAATTTGACTTCGACACCGGCTGGCAGCTTAACGGGGTTCTTAGCGACGCGAGACATGCTTATCCCCCCTTAGAACACAGTGCAAAGAACTTCGCCGCCGACACCGGCAGCGCGCGCAGCACGATCCGTCATCACACCTTTGTTGGTGGAGACGATAGACACGCCAAGACCGCCACGAACTTTCGGCAGATCTTCAACGGACTTGTACTGACGCAGGCCTGGACGACTAACGCGCTTCACTTCTTCGATAACCGGACGGCCTTCGAAGTACTTCAGCGAGATGGACAGCGACGGCTTGGCGTCGGTGGTGATCTGAAAATCCGCGATGTAACCTTCGTCCTTCAGGACTTTTGCTACAGCAGCCTTCAACGTGGAAGACGGCATGCTTACGACAGACTTTTCAGCCATCTGGGCATTACGGATTCGAGTTAGCATGTCCGCTAACGGGTCCTGCATACTCATGGGCTAGACGCTCCTAATACAAAAAAATTAGCCTTGCGGCTACTACTTGTCGCCGAGAACTTCCGGGCAGAAAAACACGGGCTCAGGCGAGCCGGTCATTCTAGACACACCCCAGAAATGAATCAAGCCCCAAAAGGGGCTTGATTCAGATTCAAGGCCACCGATGGTCAGGTTCTTGCGAACCCGAACATCGAGACTTTGACAACTGTTACCAGCTGGCTTTAACCAGACCTGGTACGTCACCACGCATTGCAGCTTGACGCAGCATGTTACGACCGAGGCCGAACTTGCGGTATACGCCGTGCGGACGACCAGTCAGGCGGCAACGGTTACGCATGCGCGAAGCGCTAGCGTCACGTGGTTGCTTCTGCAGAGCTACGGTAGCTTCCCAACGCGCTTCTGGACTTGCGTTCAGATCGACGATGATAGCTTTCAGCGCTGCACGCTTGGTGGCGTACTTGGCAACGGTGAGCTGACGCTTCAGCTCACGGTTCTTCATGCTCTTCTTGGCCATTTTCCTACTCCAATCAGTTGCGGAACGGGAATTTGAAAGCACGCAGCAGAGCGCGGCCTTCATCATCGTTCTTGGCAGTGGTGGTCAGGGTAATGTCCAGACCGCGGAGAGCATCGATCTTGTCGTAGTCGATTTCCGGGAAGATGATCTGCTCTTTCACGCCCATGCTGTAGTTGCCACGACCATCGAAGGACTTGGCATTCAGGCCGCGGAAGTCGCGAACCCGAGGCAGGGAGATCGACAGCAGACGATCCAGGAACTCGTACATACGCTCACGGCGCAGGGTCACTTTGACGCCGATCGGCCATCCTTCGCGGACTTTGAAGCCAGCGATGGATTTACGAGCGTAGGTCACAACGACTTTCTGGCCGGTGATCTTTTCGAGGTCAGCAACAGCGTGCTCGATGACTTTTTTGTCGCCGATCGCTTCGCCCAGACCCATGTTCAGGGTGATTTTGGTAACGCGCGGAACTTCCATCACGTTCGAAAGCTTAAGTTCTTCCTTAAGTTTCGGAGCGATTTCCTTCCGGTAAATCTCTTTTAGTCGTGCCATGGTCTTCTACCTAGCAGTGTTCAAGCATCAACCGCTTTTTGGGTCGACTTGAAGACACGAATTTTCTTACCGTCTTCTACTTTGAAACCAACGCGGTCAGCCTTGTTGGTTTCGCCGTTGAAGATGGCGACGTTGGAAGCGTGCAGTGGCGCTTCTTTCTCGACGATACCGCCCTGTACGCCCGACATCGGGTTAGGCTTGGTATGACGCTTGACCAGGTTCAGACCACCAACAACCAAACGGTTGTCAGCAAGAACCTTCAGCACCTTACCGCGCTTACCTTTGTCTTTGCCGGCGATCACGATGATCTCGTCGTCACGACGAATCTTTTGCATGTCGGATCTCCTTACAGCACTTCTGGGGCGAGCGAGACGATCTTCATGAACTTCTCAGTACGAAGTTCACGGGTCACTGGCCCAAAGATACGGGTGCCGATCGGCTCTTGCTTGTTGTTCAGAAGAACAGCAGCGTTGCCATCAAAGCGGATAATGGAGCCATCAGCACGACGTACGCCGTGACGAGTGCGGACTACAACAGCAGTCATCACTTGGCCTTTTTTCACTTTACCGCGAGGAATTGCTTCCTTGACGGTAACTTTGATGATGTCACCGATACCAGCGTAACGACGATGGGAGCCACCCAGCACCTTGATGCACATAACACGGCGAGCGCCGCTGTTATCGGCCACATCGAGCATGGATTGAGTCTGAATCATATAATTTCTCCGACCCCTAGCCCTTAGACTTCCACAGCGCGTTCGAGAACATCAACCAGCGCCCAAGACTTGGTCTTGGCCATCGGACGAGTTTCACGAATAGTGACTTTGTCGCCGATGTGGCACTGATTGGTTTCGTCGTGCGCGTGCAGCTTAGTCGAACGCTTAACGTATTTACCGTAGATCGGGTGCTTTACGCGACGCTCGATCAGAACGGTGATGGTTTTGTCCATCTTGTCGCTGACAACACGGCCAGTCAGCGTACGGACAGTTTTTTCGGCTTCAGCCATGATCACTTACCTGCCTGCTGGTTGAGCACAGTCTTCACGCGAGCGATGTCACGCTTAACTTGCGAGAGCAGATGAGACTGCCCCAACTGGCCAGTTGCTTTCTGCATGCGCAGATTGAACTGGTCGCGCAGCAAGCCGAGCAGTTGCTCGTTCAGCTGCTGTGCGGATTTTTCACGAAGTTCATTCGCTTTCATCACATCACCGTCCGTTTAACAAAGGAGGTGGCGAGCGGCAGCTTTGCAGCAGCCAGGGCGAAAGCCTCACGCGCCAGCTCTTCAGAAACACCCTCGATTTCATACAGGACTTTGCCTGGCTGAATCTGGGCAACCCAGTACTCCACGTTACCCTTACCTTTACCCATACGAACCTCGAGAGGTTTCTTGGAGATCGGCTTGTCCGGGAATACACGGATCCAGATCTTGCCGCCACGTTTTACGTGACGGGTCAGAGCACGACGCGCTGACTCGATCTGACGAGCGGTGAGACGACCACGAGCAACAGACTTCAGCGCGAACTCGCCGAAGCTGACTTTGCTACCGCGCAGTGCCAGACCACGGTTGTGGCCGGTCATCTGCTTGCGGAACTTCGTACGCTTTGGTTGCAACATTTGGCGTACCCCTTACTTAGCAGCTTTTTTACGAGGCGCTGGTGCTTGTGGTTTCAGTTCTTCTTGGCGACCACCAATAACTTCGCCTTTGAAGATCCAAACCTTTACACCGATCACACCGTAAGTGGTGTGAGCTTCGTAGTTGGCATAGTCGATGTCGGCACGCAGGGTGTGCAGTGGCACACGACCTTCGCGATACCATTCAGTACGTGCGATTTCAGCACCGCCGAGACGACCGCTCACTTGGATTTTGATGCCTTTGGCACCAATGCGCATGGCGTTCTGTACAGCGCGCTTCATAGCGCGACGGAACATTACACGACGCTCCAGCTGCTGAGCTACGCTCTGCGCAACCAGCATACCGTCGAGCTCCGGCTTGCGGATCTCTTCGATATTGATGTGCACAGGCACACCCATTTGCTTGGTCAGGTCCTGACGCAGTTTCTCAACATCTTCACCTTTCTTCCCGATAACGATACCTGGACGAGCGGTGTGGATGGTGATGCGTGCAGTTTGGGCCGGACGATGGATATCGATACGGCTTACGGACGCGCTTTTTAGTTTGTCTTGGAGATACTCACGCACTTTCAGATCTGCGAACAAGTAGTCCGCATAAGTCCGACCGTCTGCGTACCAGACGGAGGTGTGCTCCTTGACGATTCCCAGGCGAATGCCAATGGGATGTACTTTCTGACCCATCTCTTCGACTCCGTTACTTGTCAGCAACCTTGACAGTGATATGGCAAGACCGCTTGACGATGCGATCAGCACGGCCTTTGGCACGTGGCATGATGCGCTTCAGCGAACGCCCTTCGTTGACGAAAACGGTGCTGACCTTCAGGTCATCAACGTCTGCGCCTTCGTTATGCTCGGCGTTGGCTACGGCCGACTCCAGCACTTTCTTCATGATCTCGGCGGCTTTCTTACTGCTGAAAGCCAACAGGTTGAGCGCTTCGCCCACCTTCTTCCCGCGGATCTGGTCGGCGACCAAGCGGGCTTTCTGGGCGGAGATTCGAGCGCCCGACAACTTAGCGGCTACTTCCATTTCCTTACCCCTTAACGCTTGGCTTTCTTGTCAGCCACGTGCCCACGATAAGTGCGGGTACCGGCAAACTCGCCCAGTTTATGGCCGACCATGTCTTCGTTCACGAGAACTGGGCCGTGTTGGCGACCGTTGTGTACCGCGATGGTCAGACCGACCATTTGTGGCAGGATCATGGAACGGCGCGACCAGGTCTTAACTGGTTTGCGATCGTTCTTTTCCGCCGCCACTTCGATCTTCTTCAGTAGGTGAAGATCAATAAAAGGACCTTTTTTCAGAGAACGTGGCACTGTCGTATCCCTCTATTTACTTGCGACGACGGACGATCATTTTGTCGGTACGCTTATTACCACGAGTCTTCGCGCCCTTAGTCGGGAAGCCCCATGGCGATACCGGATGACGACCACCAGAGGTACGACCTTCACCACCACCATGTGGGTGGTCAACCGGGTTCATGGCAACACCACGAACGGTTGGGCGAACGCCACGCCAGCGTTTGGCACCAGCTTTACCCAGCGAACGCAGGCTGTGCTCGGAGTTCGAGACTTCACCCAGGGTCGCACGGCATTCAGCCAGGACTTTACGCATTTCACCGGAACGCAGACGCAGGGTCACGTAGACACCTTCACGAGCGATCAGCTGAGCCGAAGCACCAGCGGAACGAGCGATCTGTGCACCTTTACCTGGCTTCAATTCGATGCCGTGTACGGTAGAACCGACTGGAATGTTGCGCAGTTGCAGAGCGTTGCCTGGCTTGATTGGAGCCAGAGCGCCTGCGATCAGCTGGTCGCCAGCACTCACGCCTTTAGGGGCGATGATGTAGCGGCGCTCGCCGTCTGCGTAGCAAAGCAGTGCGATGTGAGCAGTACGGTTTGGATCGTATTCGATACGCTCGACAGTGGCGACGATGCCATCTTTGTCGTTGCGACGGAAATCGACCATACGGTAATGCTGCTTATGACCACCACCGATGTGACGAGTGGTAATACGGCCATTGTTGTTACGACCACCAGACTTCGATTTTTTCTCGAGCAGCGGTGCGTGAGGAGCGCCTTTATGCAGCTCCTGGTTGACCACCTTGACCACAAAACGGCGGCCAGGGGAAGTCGGTTTGCATTTAACGATTGCCATGATGCACCCCTTCCTTACTCAGCACTGCTGCTGAAATCGAGATCTTGGCCTGGCTGAAGGGAGATAACTGCCTTCTTCCAGTCATTACGCTTGCCCAGACCGCGAGCAGTGCGCTTGCTCTTACCCAGAACGTTCAGGGTAGTGACGCGCTCTACTTTCACGCTGAACAGGCTTTCGACGGCCTTCTTGATTTCCAGCTTGGTTGCATCAGTAGCAACCTTGAAAACGAACTGGCCTTTCTTGTCTGCCAGAACCGTAGCCTTCTCGGAAACGTGCGGGCCAAGCAGAACTTTAAATACGCGTTCCTGGTTCATCCCAGCAGCTCCTCGAATTTCTTCACGGCCGACACGGTGATCAACACCTTGTCGTATGCGATCAGACTAACTGGATCGGAACCTTGCACGTCACGTACATCTACGTGCGGCAGGTTGCGAGCAGCCAGGTACAGGTTCTGATCAACAGCGTCCGACACGATCAGAACGTCGGTCAGGCTCATGTTGTTCAGTTTGCCCAGCAGATCTTTGGTTTTCGGAGTTTCAACAGCGAAATCCTGAACCACGACCAGACGATCAGTACGCACCAGCTCAGCAAGGATGGAACGCATTGCTGCGCGATACATCTTCTTGTTCAGCTTCTGGGAGTGATCCTGTGGACGAGCTGCGAAAGTGGTACCGCCGCCACGCCAGATTGGGCTACGGATAGTACCGGCACGAGCACGGCCAGTACCTTTCTGACGCCATGGGCGCTTGCCGCCACCACGAACGTCGGAACGGGTCTTCTGCTGCTTGCTACCTTGACGGCCGCCGGCCATGTAGGCCACGACTGCTTGGTGAACCAGCGTCTCGTTGAATTCGCCGCCAAATGTCAGTTCGGAAACTTCGATCGCTTGAGCGTCATTTACATTTAATTGCATGTCAGCTTCCCCTTAACCGCGAGCCTTGGCTGCTGGACGTACAACCAGGTTGCCGCCAGTAGCGCCAGGAACAGCACCCTTGACCAACAACAGATTGCGTTCAGCGTCCACGCGCACTACTTCCAGGGACTGCACGGTCACGCGCTCAGCGCCCATATGACCGGACATTTTTTTGCCCTTGAATACACGACCAGGAGTCTGGCACTGGCCGATAGAGCCTGGGACGCGGTGGGATACGGAGTTACCGTGGGTGTTATCTTGCCCGCGGAAATTCCAACGCTTGATCGTACCCTGGAAGCCTTTACCCTTGGACTGACCGGTTACATCAACCAGTTGACCAGCGGCGAAGATTTCAGCGTTGATCAGATCGCCAGCCTGGTACTCGCCTTCTTCAAGGCGGAATTCCATGGTGGTGCGACCAGCGGCAACGTTCGCTTTAGCGAAGTGGCCAGCCTGAGCTGCTGTTACACGCGAAGCGCGACGCTCGCCGACAGTGACTTGCACTGCACGATAGCCATCGGTCTCTTCAGTTTTGAACTGGGTGACGCGATTCGGCTCGATCTCAATGACCGTGACCGGAATGGAGACACCTTCTTCGGTGAAAATACGGGTCATACCGCATTTACGACCGACTACACCAATAGTCATGTTGTAAACCTCATGAGTGTACGGGGCTTTCACCCGCTATGGCCGCCCATTTCAGAGCGTTACACGACCAAGACCGAGTCTTAGCCGAGGCTGATCTGCACTTCCACACCGGCCGCAAGATCAAGCTTCATCAGCGCGTCAACGGTTTTATCCGTTGGCTGGACGATGTCCAGAACACGCTTATGAGTGCGGATCTCGTACTGGTCACGCGCGTCTTTGTTGACGTGCGGGGAAACCAGAACGGTGAACCGCTCTTTACGGGTAGGCAGTGGAATTGGACCACGCACTTGAGCACCAGTACGTTTCGCGGTTTCCACGATTTCCTGGGTTGATTGGTCGATCAGGCGATGGTCAAAAGCCTTCAACCTGATACGGATTTGCTGATTTTGCATTGGATTTCAGACTCCGGCTGCTATTCCCACCGGGCGCAATACGCCCGTTAAAAGGAGGCGCAATTCTATAGACGCCCCCGATAGGTGTCAACCCAATAAAAAAGCCCCCGCTGAGCGGGGGCTTTTTCAATCCATCAAGCTGACTTTAAAAGTCTTACTCGATGATTTTGGCTACGACGCCAGCGCCGACGGTACGACCGCCTTCACGGATAG
>NZ_RCOA01000046.1:0-1501 GCF_004307585.1 Pseudomonas sp. Sample_20
ACGCGGGGAGGGTGGGGTGAAGGTGTTCGGTGGCGGGATGTTGAAAGCGACGAAATCGCCGCCGCCGGTCAGTGCCGGGCAGTTAAACAGCAGGCTGCAATAGCCGCATTTTTCCCACAGCACGTGGTGCGAAGATTGCGGCGGGCAATGCTCGGCCGCAGGCTGGGCTGCATGGCCACTGTGATCCATGCCGGGCATGTCCATCGACATGTCCATGCTCATTGGCATCGACGTCGAGGCGTGTTGATCCATCGGCATCGACTGAGAAATCAGTGGACCGATGAAGATCATCAGCATGGCGAACAGGGCGATCCAGCTGCCACGCGTCAGCGCTTGAGTCTGACGGTGATGCGGGACGGGCCTGGCGCGCAACGAGCGCATGGGCGAAGTCAGCCGGGTCGGTTACTGAGCGTGCACGTGGCCCTGGGCGGATTCCGGCGCTTTCTTCTGCACGGCAACTTCAACGCTGACGTCACCTGCCTTTTCGAAATGCAGGGTCATCGGGAAACGCTTGCCGTCGCTGAGCAGGCTGCGATCGCTCGGGTTGAGCAGCATCACGTGGTAAGCCATCGGCGCGAAGGTCACGGTGCCGCCGGCGGGGATTTCCACGCTCGGTACTTGCTGCATCTTCATCAGATCGCCCTGCATCACGTGTTCGTGCAACTGCGCTTGTGCAGCGATGGGCGAGTCGACGCTGAGCAGGCGATCGGCGCTTTTGCCGGTATTGTGGATGATGAAGTAGGCGGCGACGGTCGGCGCATTCGGCGGCAGTTCCTGCGACCACGGATGGGCGATTTCCAGCGCATCCGCCTTGTATTCATGGGCATGGGCGAAGCACGCCGGCAACAACAGCGCGGCGAGGACGAAGAGTTTCTTCAACATGGCAGTTCTCCAGAACGATTTGAAACGCGGATTTGTGGCGCGAACAAATCAGACCAGAGGGGAAGCACGGGGATTGAGACTCGGCCATTGCTGGCGCGGCGTCGGGGCTTGCAGGGAGACGGGCGCAACGCTGCGGTTGCTTTCAAATTGCGCGAAATACAGCTGCGGCGAATGCCCCGGCAGCGCCAGCAATGGCGCCCCACCTGAGCAACACCAGCAGTGCTGCATATTCGAATGGTTGTCGTTCTGCGGGGCCTTCTGATCCGTGGCACCGATGTCGATCGCCACCATCTTCATGCCGCTGCCGGTGCAGAAACTGCTCCAGAGTATCTGCTCGGCCGGTGAACTGGCCGCCTGCGCCATCGCCCCGCTCAGCGGCATGGCGAGCATGTTGAACAGCACTGCAAGGCAGGCGATCCAGGCAAATGCTAACCGGCGTCGGTTCATGGGACAGGTCCGTTGGGTGGGCGATCAGGCG
Organism: Pseudomonas sp. Sample_20; assembly: GCF_004307585.1. Lineage (NCBI taxonomy): Bacteria > Pseudomonadati > Pseudomonadota > Gammaproteobacteria > Pseudomonadales > Pseudomonadaceae > Pseudomonas > Pseudomonas sp. Sample_20. The sequence goes on from NZ_RCOA01000046.1 coordinate 1,361, forward strand.
CGGCCCATTTAGCCTGATCAGAGCCGATAAGTAAAAAAGCGTCGTGCGGTTTGGTGTCGCATTGAGCTGTTAAAGGAGTGTAGCTACTTGAATTTGCAGTGCCAGACCTGACGCCTTCGCGGGCAAGCCCGCTCCCACAAA
>NZ_RCOA01000046.1:1601-40615 GCF_004307585.1 Pseudomonas sp. Sample_20
CGCTCCCACAAAGGGCCGTGCCGATTCAGTGGGAAAGGGCAGCGAGGACTTCAGCGACTGATTCAAACTCCCGATCAACCCCCGGCAACCCCGGCCGCTTCAACACCAGCACCGGCACGCCACGCTCGCGCGCCACTTCGAGCTTCGGCTCAGTCGCGCTGCTGCCGCTGTTCTTGCTGATCAGCACATCGATCTGCCTGCGCTCGAACAGCGCGCGCTCGTCTTCCAGCAGAAACGGCCCACGGGCGCCGATCACTTCGCAGCGCGCGTTGCCGGGATAGACGTCGAGGGCGCGCAGGGTCCAGAACTGGTGTGCCGGGATTTCGTCGAGGTGTTGCAGCGGTTCGCGGCCGAGGGTGAACAGCGGGCGGTGGAACGGTTCCAGGGCGGCGATGAGTTCGGCCCAGTCACTGACCTCGCGCCAGTCATCGCCTGCTTGCGGTTGCCAGGCGGGCCGGCGCAAGGCCCAGCAGGGGATGCCGGCGAGCTGTGCCGCGCGGGCGGCGTTGGCGCTGATTTGTGCGGCGTACGGATGCGTGGCGTCGAGCAGCAGATCGACGCCTTCATCGGCGATGAACTGCGCCAGACCCTCAGCGCCGCCATAGCCGCCGACCCGAACCTGGCAGCGCAAATCGCTCGGCACCCGGCCAACGCCAGCGAGGCTGTAGATATGTTGTGGGCCTAGCGTGCGGGCAATCGCCAGCGCTTCAGTCACACCGCCAAGCAATAGGATCCGTTTCATGCAAAACCTCCGGCATGCCCGACAATCCCGCCTTGACGATCAATGGCAAACACCTCGACCTGCACCTCTGCCGGCACCACGCTACGGGCGAAATTCAACGCATGGCGGCAAACCTCATCCCCCAAAGCGATGCCCGCCGCGCTGGCCATGGCCAATGCTTGTTGGCTGGTATTGGCTTCGCGAATGCCTTGTTGCAATGCCGCATCCGCGCCAATCGCCGCCGCCCACTCGGCCAGTTGCGGCAAGTCGATGCTCGAATGCCGTGAGTGCAGATCCATATGCCCGGCGGCGAGTTTGCTGATCTTGCCGAAGCCGCCGCACAGGCTGAGTTTATCCACAGGCACTTTGCGCAGATGCTTGAGCACCGCGCCGACAAAGTCACCCATCTCGATCAGGGCGATTTCCGGCAGGTCATAGACCCGGCGCATGGTGTCTTCGCTGGCGTTGCCGGTGCACGCGGCGATGTGCAGATAACCGTTGGTTTTTGCTACGTCGATGCCCTGATGAATCGAGGCGATGTAAGCGGCGCAGGAAAATGGCCGGACGATGCCGCTGGTGCCGAGGATCGACAGGCCGCCAAGAATGCCCAGCCGTGGGTTCATGGTTTTCAGCGCCAGTTCGGCGCCGCCCTCGACATTGACTGTGACTTCGAAGCCGCCGCCGTAACCGGTTTCGGCGGCGAGCAAGGCCAGGTGATCGCTGATCATTTTGCGCGGCACCGGATTGATCGCCGGTTCGCCGACGGCCAATACCAGGCCGGGTCGGGTCACCGTGCCGACGCCGACACCGGCGTTGAAGCGAATTCCCGGTTCGGCTGACAGGCGCACCTGTGAGTAAAGCAGGGCGCCGTGGGTGACATCAGGGTCATCGCCGGCATCCTTGATCGTCCCGGCTTCGGCGCCGCCCGCGCTCAGGCGACAGAACTCCAGGCGCATCTGCACCTGTTTGCCCTTGGGCAAAGTGATGTGCACCGCGTCGGCAGCGATGCCGGTGAGCAACAGGCGCGCAGCGGCGAGGCTGGTGGCGGTGGCGCAGCTGCCGGTGGTGAGGCCGCTGCGCAGGGGCGCGGGTTGTTCGGCGGTTTCGTCACGCATCGAGGGGTTTGACCAGTTCCAGCAGGGTGATCGGCAATGCCTGACGCCAGGTGTCGAACTCGCCAAGCGGTTGCGCTTGGGCGACATGGATGCGCGTCAGCTCACCGCCGTATTGTTCGCGCCAATGCATCAGGGTGACTTCGCTTTGCAGGGTCACGGCGTTGGCCACCAGACGGCCGCCGGGCTTGAGCCGGTCCCAGCAGGTCTCGAATACACCCTCACGGGTGACGCCGCCGCCGATAAAAACAGCGTCCGGCCGTTCGAGGTTATCCAGTGCTTGCGGCGCCTTGCCACGAATCAGTTGCAGGCCGGGTACGCCCAGCGCATCGCGGTTGTGTTCGATCAATTGCTGACGGCCCTCGTCGGCCTCGACCGCCATGGCACGACAGCTCGGGTGCGCACGCATCCACTCGATGCCGATCGAGCCGCTGCCGGCGCCGACATCCCAGAGCAGTTCGCCGGGTTTCGGCGCCAGGCGGGCGAGGGTGATGGCGCGCACGTCGCGCTTGGTCAACTGGCCATCGTGACGGAACGCCGAATCGGGCAAACCGGCGAGGCGCGACAGGCCGGCAACACCGGAGTCGGCCAGACACTCGACAGCGACGACATTGAGGTCGGCGACCGCTAGGTCGTCCCATTCACTGGCGCTGCGGTCGATACGCCGCTCGGCGGCACCGCCCAGGTGCTCTAGCACAGTCATGCGACTTGGGCCGAAACCACGCTCGCGGAGCAATTGCGCAACGGCGGCCGGGCTGTTGCCGTCATTGCTCAGCAACAACAGACGCACGCCGCTGAACAGATGCGCATTGAGCGCCGCCAGCGGACGCGCCACCAGCGACACAACCGTCACCTCTTGCAACGGCCAGCCCAGGCGCGCCGCCGCCAATGCGCAGGACGAAGGCGCGGGAATGATCGCCATCTCGGCGCTCGGCACATGACGCGCCAAGCTGGCACCGACGCCGTAGAACATCGGATCACCGCTGGCCAGCACGCAGACCGGCTCGCCACGCGACTCGAGCACCGGGGCGAGGGAAAACGGACTCGGCCACAATTGCCGCTCGCCGCCGATGCACGGCGGCAGCAGATCCAGCTGACGCTGGCCGCCGACGATCCGCGAAGCGCCCAGCAGAGCACGCCGGGCGTTCTTGCCCAGGCCCTTGAAGCCGTCTTCACCGATTCCCACGATCGTCAGCCAGGGTGACATCTATATTCCTCAAACGTGGCGTTCCGACGGGCAGACTTTTCATGCCGCCGGACAAAGCAGGCATAATACCGCGCCTTCGCCCGCGAATCGCCTCTGCCACGCAACCGGTCAGCCCCTTGAACGAACGCCCGATGTCCACCGCTTTACGCCCCTCGGCCTGCCCGGGGTTGCTGCGTATCGTCCAGGCACTGGACGGCGGTATCTGTCGGATCAAGCTTGATGGCGGTTCGATCAGCGCGGATCAGGCCGATGCGGTGGCCGCTGCCGCCGAAGCGTTTGCGAGCGGTGCGATCGAAGCGACCAATCGCGGCAATCTGCAGATTCGTGGCATCGGTGCGCAATCTGCAGAGTTGATCGAGCGCTTGCTGGCCGCTGGCCTCGGGCCAAAGAACGCCGCCGGCGATGATGTGCGCAATCTGATGCTCAGCCCGGCCGCCGGCATCGATCGGCAGATGCTGGTCGACACGCGCCCGCTCGCAGGGCAAATCCTCGACACCTTGCAAAGTCATCCGCGCTTCCATGAGTTGAGCGCCAAGTTCGCCGTGCAGCTCGATGGCGGCGAAGCGCTGGCGATGCTCGAGCATCCGCATGATCTGTGGTTGTCGGCATTCGAGCGTGACGGCGGTGTCCTCTGGGCATTCGGTCTGGCCGGTTGCCCGATCGATCGGCCTCTCGGCGCTGTGACCCAGGACGACGCTCACGCGCTGGTGGTCGCCGCGCTGGAACTGTTCCTCGACCTGGCCCAACCCGAGCAGACGCGCATGCGCCATCTGCTCGACGAGTTGCCCAGGCTCGCTTTTCTTGAATCGTTGCGCGAGCGCGTATCGCTCAAGGCAATCAGCAATTGGCAGCGCCCGGCGTCGGCAGACGCGCTGCACATCGGCGCTCATCAGCAGAATACGCAAGGTCGCTGCTACGTCGGCGCGGTGCCGCCACTGGGCCGACTTGATCCGGCGATGCTGCGTGGTGCGGCGCAACTGGCCCGACAGTCTGGCGATGGCAGTCTGCGCTTCACGCCGTGGCAGAGCCTGCTGCTGCCGAACGTGAAAGCCACGGATACCGACAACGTGCTTGAGCAGTTGCGGGCGTTGGGCCTGCTGACGACCGAGGCCGAACCACTGACAAGGCTGATCGCCTGCACCGGTGCCGATGGCTGCGGCAAAGGCCTGGCCGACACCAAGCAGGATGCCCGGCAACTGGCACCTCTGCTGCCAGCGGGACTCAATGTACACCTGTCGGGCTGCTCGCGCTCCTGCGCCGCCGCCCATTGCGCGCCAGCCACGCTGCTGGCCGTCGCCCCCGGTCATTACGACCTCTATTTTCGCGATGCAGCACAGCCCGGATTCGGCACGCTGCACGCCTGCAACCTTACTATTGAAGCGGCCGCGACCCTGCTCGACGCCCGCTCCCGGAGCCCCCTTGATGCTTGATTACATCCGCGACGGTCAGGAGATCTATCGCAACTCCTTCGCGATCATTCGCCGCGAGGCCAATCTGGCGCGCATTCCCGCCGATCTGGAAAAACTTGCGGTGCGGGTGATCCACGCCTGCGGCATGGTCGAGGCCGTCGACGGTCTGCAATTTTCCGAAGGCGCGGGCAAGGCCGGGCGCGATGCACTGGCGGCCGGTGCGCCGATTCTCTGCGACGCGCGGATGGTCTCCGAAGGCGTGACCCGCACGCGTCTGCCGGCCCATAACCAAGTGATCTGCACTTTGCGCGACGACAGCGTGCCGGAGCTTGCTCGTGAGCTGGGCAACACCCGCTCGGCCGCCGCGCTGGAGCTGTGGCGCCCGCACCTCGAAGGCAGTGTGGTGGTGATCGGCAACGCACCGACCGCGCTGTTCTACTTGCTGGAAATGCTCGACGCCGGCGCGCCGAAACCGGCACTGATCCTCGGTTTCCCGGTCGGCTTCGTCGGTGCTGCCGAGTCGAAAGCGGCACTGGCCGCCGACAGTCGCGGCGTGCCGTTCGTGATCATGCAAGGCCGGCTGGGCGGCAGTGCCATGGCCGCCGCCGCCGTCAATGCCCTCGCCACGGAGATCGAATGATGCAGGCCAAAGGACGTCTGATCGGCCTCGGTGTCGGCCCCGGTGATCCGGAACTGATCACCGTCAAAGCCTTGCGCCTGCTGCGCGAATCGCCGGTGGTCGCCTATTTCGTGGCCAAGGGCAAGAAGGGCAATGCGTTCGGCATCATCGAGGCGCATCTGGTCGAGGCGCAGAATCTGCTGCCGCTGGTGTATCCGGTGACCACCGAAGCGTTGCCGGCACCGCTGTCGTATGAACAGGTCATCAGCGATTTCTACGACGAAGCCGCTGTGGCGGTCGCCGAGCATCTGGACGCCGGCCGCGACGTGGCGGTGATCTGCGAAGGCGACCCGTTCTTCTACGGCTCCTACATGTATTTGCATGATCGTCTCGCCAGCCGTTATGAGGCCGAAGTGGTGCCGGGCGTGTGCTCGATGCTCGGCGGCGCTTCGGTGCTCGGCGCGCCGCTGGTGTATCGCAATCAGAGCCTGTCGGTGCTTTCCGGCGTGCTGCCCCATGAAGAATTGAAGCGGCGTCTGGCCGATGCCGATGCGGCGGTGATCATGAAACTGGGGCGCAACTTTCCCAAGGTGCGTCAGGTGCTGGAAGAACTCGGCCTCGCCGAGCGCGCGTTGTATGTCGAGCGCGCGACCATGGCCAACCAGAAGATCGTGCCGATGGATCAGGTCGAGCCGATGTCCTCGCCGTACTTCTCGCTGATCATCGTCCCGGGCGAACGGTGGCAAGGTTGATGAACCAAGCGACTCCCGCCATCGTCATTCTCGGCCAGGGCAGCCTCGCCACGGCGCGGCGCATTCAGCAGGTCTATCCGGCGGCGCAGGTCCATGGCCTTGCCGGACGGGTTGAAGGCGCCGACAGCCGCTATGAGGAATTCGGCGCGACCCTGCGCGCGTTGTATCAGCAGGACACGCCGATCATTGCCCTGTGCGCGGCCGGCATTGTGATTCGCACCTTGGCGCCGCTGTTGCTGGAGAAAGGCGCCGAACCCGCCGTGCTGGCGGTGGCCGAAGACGGCAGCGCGGTGGTGCCATTGCTGGGTGGACTCGGTGGGGTCAACGTCATGGCCCGGGAGATTGCGGCGGCGCTGCAAGTCGCGCCGGCGATCACCACCAGCGGCGAATTGCGCTTTGGCACCTGCCTGCTCAATCCGCCAAGCGGCTACGCACTGGCTGATCTGGAATCGGGCAAACGCTTCGTTTCCGATCTGCTCGCCGGGCACAGCGTGCGCATCGAAGGCGCGGCGCCGTGGCTGGATCAGGCGCAGTTGCCGCAGGATCCGCAGGCGCAGCGGTCGATTCATGTGAGCAGTGCGCAGCGGGTGGCCAGCGCCGATGAATTGCTGATTTACCCGCGCAGTGTGGCGGTGGCAGTGAGCGCTGACGTGGCGGATCTGCCGAACGCCATTCGCGCTGCGTTGCAACAGGCCAGCGTCGCCGTGCCGGCACTGGCGTGTCTGGTGGCAGCAGACGCTGAAATGGCCGCATCGAATCTGCGCGAGGCTGCGCTCGAGTTGGGCGTGCCGCTGCGCTTCGTCGCAGCGCAAAACGATCTCCAGGCATTGGCCCGGGTTGCAGTGCCTGCGGCGAAGGTGATCAGCGCAGAACATCTGGCGATCGCGATGGCCGAGCAACCGCTGGACATCGCGCAGATCGGCCGCCCGCGTGGTCGCCTCGCGGTCATTGGCCTTGGCCCCGGCGCCGCCGAACTGATGGTGCCCGCGGTGAAAGCCGAACTGGCCCGCGCCACCGATGTGCTTGGCTATGAAACCTACGTGCGCATGGCCGGCCCGTTCCGCGATGATCAGGTGCAGCACTGCACCGACAATCGCGAAGAAATGCAGCGTGCCCGCCATGCCTTCAGGCTCGCCGCCGCAGGCCGCTCGGTGATCGTGGTTTCCTCGGGCGACCCGGGCGTATTCGCCATGGCCGCTGCGGTGCTCGAAGCCCTGCACGAATCGGACGATCCGGCGTGGCACAGCGTTGATCTGGAAATCCTCCCGGGCGTTTCCGCCTCGCTGGCCACTGCGGCTCAGGCCGGTGCGCCGCTGGGCCACGACTTCTGCGTGATGTCACTGTCGGACAACCTCAAGCCGTGGTCGATCATCGAAAAGCGTCTGGATCTGGCCGCCGAAGCGGATCTGGCCCTGGCGTTCTACAACCCGATTTCCCGGGCGCGCCCGTGGCAATTGGGCCGGGCGCTGGAGATCGTTGCGCAGCACCGCTCGCCTGAAACACCGGTGGTGCTTGGTCGGGACATCGGCCGGCCAGGGCAGACGCTGCGCACCACGACCCTGGGCGCATTGACACCGGAACAGGTGGACATGCGCACCATGGTGTTGATCGGTTCTTCGACCACCTGCACCTTCGCCCGTGCCGGAGGCGGTGAGTGGGTTTACACGCCGCGTTGGTATGGTGAAAAACCGCTGTCCTGAAAAAACTTCCGCTCATTCAATTTTCAGCCTTGGGAAAGTTTGAGCGGTTGTAAGTCCGATTGAAGTTTCAATTGTTTTCCACCAGCAATAACAAATGGTCATGTCCCACAGGGCAGGGCCATTTTTTATGCCCGACGGTCGCGCCGGTCCGCTAATTATTTCGCTGCCGTTACAGCGTACTGCTCCGGTGTTATCAGATATTGCCGGTGACAAGCTTTGTATTCCTTGTTGTTTGTGTGGCGCGTATTCGCCCACTAGGGTGCTGTGTTCACAGCACTTGTCGAGTGTCGTTCAAATCAATCTACCGCTCTGCAGCGGCGCGAAAGTGTGCGCGGTCAATGAGCCATTTAATAAACAAGGAGTGTGTAATGGCTTTGAAAAACGATTATTCGTTCGGGCGAGCGTTCATATCTGCGCAAGAGTATTCGGTGATCTCGAGGGCGTTACGGGAGTTCTCTGCCTCGGCGCAGTACCAAGCGCTTAACGACTGTTACCAGCAAGCCAGTCAAACGACCGATCCGGTGTCGTTGTTGACCCTGGCGAGCCTGTTTCAAGAGCAACTTGCAGCGCTGCTCAAACGCAAGAAAACCCCTGTCCCGGTGGCTGTCGATGACATTGCGCGCGGGCTGCAACGTTATCTGTCACGGCTTTCGACGACCGTGGAAATGTTGTCGGGGCTGACCCGGCCGGTTCCGAAGGTTATCCATTTCGTTTGGGTTGGCGGCAGCGAAGTCGGTGTCAATCAGCGCGATTACATGAATATCTGGCGCCAGGTGATGGCGGCGGAGGGTTACCGCTTCAACCTTTGGTACGACAGCGATGCGTTGCTGGCTTTCGAGATGAACCGGGTCATTCTCGACAGTGCCAGGGCTGATGCGATGACGTCCGGTGGCGCTGCACTCAAGCATGCCGGGCAACTGGCGACGATGATTGAAGACCGCGCACGGGTGTTGAAACAGCAGATGTTCGACTACCTCAGCCAGCCGAAGTGGAAGGGGCGAGCCGATCAAGCGCGCATCGATCTGATGGTGCGTGCTTATGGCAAGGACCGCGCGACGCTGCAGGCTTTTCGTCAGCGCTGCCTCGACAGCCATCTGGCGATGGTTGGCGCGGATCTGCAATTACGCGATGTATCTCACGCTTTTGCCGATGACTTGCTGGCGGACGTCTACCGTCGCGAAGTGTCGATGCGTGGCAATTTCGCTGCGGCGAGCGATGTAGTGCGCTTGCAGGCGGAACTTCGTGAAGGCGGGCGTTATACCGACATGGATTATCTGCCGCCATTGCTCGACAAGTTGGGCGGTGTCGATATCAGCGATTACAGCCAGACGCAGAAAATCGGTGTTCTTCAACTTCTGTTGAACAACAATTCGCAGTTGCTGCCTGGACGCGATCCACAGCATTACCCCGACAGAACCGGCAGTCTCCCAGAACAACATAAACAACTTCTCGAGGATTTTGCTCGCAGCAAACCGGACGTGCTTGAACTGTTCGTGCCGCCACAGACCGTGGAGGCCGGCGAGAACGGCTTTCGCATGGGGCTGCAAATCGGCGAAGAAATGAATGCACATTTCATCGCCCAGCCGGGCAGCGGCATGACGATGTCGATCATGCAAGTCATTCGGCTTAATTACGACGTGCTTACTGAAGTTGAAAGACGCATGGCCAACTCGGGATCCGGGTGGGCCGACAGTGAAACCCTGACCACGGTCGCTGCGGCAGTCATCGAAGAGATGTTGGTCAGGTCGAACTTCACCAACTGGAATGAAGTTTATGCCTACCAATTGCTCAAAGCGGTTGTCAGCTATTACCAGGACGGCATTCGTAATGACGCGGGGGGTACGGTAGCGCTCACCGGCCCGGGCGCGGCCCTCGCCGGATTGCATGAATACATCGAAGCCAATTGCGATCCGTATTTCACTCGTCAGGTGCTGGCGCAACAGCGTCTGCGCGAGGGCTATAACGTCAATACCGAAGAGGAAACCATTTCCGGCTGGATCGTCAGGGGCACGGAAAAAGACTGGCTGGAGATGGAACACGCCCGCTGGGCCGAGGGCAAGCTCAAATCCCGTTATGCCGGACGCTTGTCCGACCTGCTCAGCGATCGAAGCCTGACCTTCGAGCGCGGCTGGCCCGTTGTCGAAGGCAAACCGGTGCTGTTGACCGCGGTGCTGCAACGTTTGATGGATGATCTGGGCGAGCCGTTCATTCGAGCGATGCGAGACAAGCTGAGCGGGGAGGTTACCTTCGATCAAACCGTGGTCATCGACTTCGACACCCGCCAACAGGTGCTGGCGCAAGGACCTGTCGTGGTGCCGACTTCCCGTGGTGCGGATTCCATCAGCCATCTCAACGAACTGTTCAGCCGCATCGCCCACGGAACGCTGCCGCTGGAGCAACTGAGCCCCGCGATGCGGGTCGTGCTCGGGGGGATTTTCGGCGCGACGAGCGTGGACGATGGCGGGTTCGCCGATACCTGGCAACAGGTGCGCGACCTGGCCATCGCCACCGACCGCGACGGCACTTTCGCGCGCTACGATGCGATTGAAAAAGCCGTGCGCCAGCGCCGCTCGGCGGCGTTCGAGAACGGGCTGGAACGCGACCTGCCGACGGCCTCATCGACGACCCGCGAGCTCAAGGTGCAAGCCATGTCCGAGCCGCTGACGCTGCGCCAGTGGGGCGAGCGTATCAGCCAGATCAAGCGCAGCGCCCGGCAGGAGTTTCGCACGCAGATCTTGCAGCGCAGCGGCCAGGTGCGTGAGGTCTTTTTCAAGGCTGGCGCGCTTTCGGTCAAGCAGTTGCCGCAGGATCTGTTGCAGCACAACGCAGGCGACCCGGGGCGCCGCTGTTATCCGCTGGCGCTGCTGATGGGCGCCGCCGTTGCAACTGGCGAGCCGGCGGAGCGGGCGTTGGTCGGGCATGTCGCCAACGCCGGCGCGAGTCCCGACGAACTTGGCTCGCGGGCGTTGCGCAGTGCGCTGGACGAACTGCGCGCCTTGCCCACCGGCGAGGTCGGCAGCGCTCGCGGCGTGCAACGCATGGACAGCATCATGGCTGCGCTTGACGCCAGTGCGGCACCTGCGGTGCTGCTGCTCGACACCGGCGACCACGCCCTGCTGCTGGCCAAAGTGCGAACCGGTGAGCACGCGGCCTATCGCTTCTACGACCCCAACTTTGCTCTCTACGGATTTGCCGATGGCGCGCAGTTGCAGCGTGGCGTAGAGCATTATCTGAGCGCAGACGATAACGCGCTGGCGAAGCTTTATGGCCTGGGCGATGCGGCCAATGCGCCATTCAACGTGATCGAACTGGACACCTCGGCGATCGCCGAACGCAGGCTGTCATCGGATCTGCGCGTGGACAGTTTTCTGCACAACGCAGCACTGGCCGATCCGCAGGGAGCGTCGATCTGGCACAAACAAGCGCTGGCCCGCACCCGATCTCTGGGCGAAAACGCTCGACTGGGCGCCAGTCTCGCGCAACTGGATGCACGCTACTGGGCCAGCGAGTTCGAGCAGGCGACCGAGCGCTTGCGCCGTGAGCACAAGGTGGCGCGTGATTACGTGCCCTTGCTCGACACCCTCAGGAGCAACGCCGACGGCGGCCACAGCATTACCCTGATCGATCCGCGCAATGCGCAAAACCCCCTGACGGTGATCACCCGCGATTCGCGCTTTCAGAAACTCAGGCAATACGTCGAACGACTCGTGCAGGGCGGTGCGGCCAGGCCCGGGCAGACGGCTGACCACGACGGGGGCAGCCGGCTGAGTTTTGCCTTTGCGATCCAGACGCTGATCAGTGAAATGCGCCAGCGCGAGTACCGCGCTGGCGATACCGTGCCGGCGCTGACTGTTGCTCTGCAGATCCAGGTGTACGTCAGTTATGCACAGCTGGGCTTTGGTGTCGCCAGCGATGCTGTGCAGATCGTCCAGCTGGTGCGTCAGGCAGCAGCGGCCGAGCGGGCGTTGCAGCAGGGCTCATTCGCCGCACGCCTGGCAGGACAGGCCGCCACGGGGGTTGGTGTGGCATTTTCCGTGGCCAATATCGGCTTCGACATCTACAACCTGACGCAGGCAGAGAATCATGAGCAGCGAGCGCGGTTCTCCACGTCCCTGGCGTTCAACACGGCGGCGCTGGGTCTGGATCTTGTCGCCCTGGCGGCGGGCGGAACGGTGGCCGCGTTCGCCGCAGCGCTGGCCGTGCCGCTACTGGGCGTGGGGATCGGGGTGACCGCGATTGCCAGCAATCTCGGGCAGATCATGGACAAGGCTGCGGCCATTGGCGAGCACCTCTCGCAGATTCACGACGCTTATCAGCAATCTTACGAACGCGCTGGTGCGGTCTTGCAGTTCCCCGCACTGGCCGTGATAACCGAGGTGGATCTGCACAGCAGAAGGGTGGCGTTCGAGGGGCAGAAGTTTTACCCCTGGAAAGGCAGGGCGCTGGAGCTGCCGCAGTACGACGATGATCCAGCCAGGCGACATGCCGCGATCAACATCCCCAGAGCCTTTCAACGGCCTGCTGTCGGCAGCGTCTGGGGGACGTTGCCCGAGGCGCTGGTGCTGCCCTGTTCACCCGTCTGTTACTACGGCTACGAATATCAGCTCGGCAGCGCCGGGGCCGTGCCTTTTTCCACGACCCGCTATCCGCGGTTGCATGACCGCCTGGCACATCAGCTGGAATATGACGCGCTCGGTAACCGGGTGTTCTACCTGTTCAGTACGCCGTTTGCGCCGCACATACTCTACAAGCTGCATCCGGTCTTCATGGCCACGACGATCAAGGTGCAGTTGAGCGCTGAGGTCAGCCAACTGGTGGTTCCGGACCTGCCACCAGAGTGGCGCGAGAAGATTGCCTACCGGATCACCGCACCGCAGGGGCAATACCGGATTCGATTGGCGCCAGGCCTGCTGGCGGTGAATTTCGAACAAGCGCAGGGCTGGGAACGGGTGACATGGACGGTGCAAGCGTCCTGGGCCCGGGTGGAACAGGTCAGCTTTCGGGAAAAGCCACGGGACAGCATCGACAGCGCACCTGACATGCTGGTCGATGGCCTGGTGTTGAATTGTTTTGACGGCGTCATCGAGCTGGCCGAGGGGCTGTTCCGGATCGACTGGACGGGCCGCAGCCTGCATCTGATCGGTATTGTTCTCGACTACGAAAACGAAGCTGCGGATCAGCAGCGCAGCGCCAACATGGCAGCCAGCGGCATCCCGGCGCCGGTTCTGCGCTATCTGCGCGCTCAGGTCACAAGCGGGCAATTGACCGCAGCGTATTTGCCGTTACGTAACTTCAGAGTGCCGTTCAATTCGCCCGGCCAGCCAGTGGTGACCACCGGCTATTACGACACTGCGCGGGATCGGGTGCTGTTCGCACGTAATCTGCCGCAGGAAGTCAACGAGGGCGTGGTTCTGGCAGGCGTCAGCGCGGGCCATGCGTGGTTTTATCATCCCGATCATCCATCGCTATGGCGGGTCGATGTGCTGACCGGCACCGTCCAGCATCTCTACCGACTGAAAAATCCGCGTATGGGATCGACGATCATTGGCTGCCAACAACAAGCCGATGGTGCGCTGCGGATTGCGCAGAGGCTGACGGCAGAAGCGTTGCATGGCACTACCACCATCGAGTATCGGATTACCGCTCAGAAGGTGGAGCTGACGGCTTGCAAGATCACTTTTGCGGCAGAGGATTATCGGTTCGAACCGCGCGAAGCGCTTCGACAAATCGATGCCCCGTTCAGGCGCGAATCGCCAGACACGCCCGCCAGCAGCAGCGGCTGGTCTTATGCTCCGTTCATTGTCGTGGAAGGCTATGCCGGGTTGCGGCTGCGCGACCGGGCCTGGCTGAACAAGGCGACGGGCAAGTGCATTCAGGCCGGGCAGGACCGTTCCTGGCCCGAGGACTTGTTGATGCTGACGCCGTCCAATCCTGAAAACAACGCAGTGCTGTTCTATAGCCCGCAGGAGCGGACGATCAGCCGCGGCATCGAACCCCGGGTCGGGCATTGGCAGAATGTGGTGATCGAACACGATGTGGTGGAGGTCACTCAGACCAATCAGCGTTTCATCGCGACCAAGGCGGACGGCCGACTGTTCGAAATCGATATCGTCGACGTGCCGGCAGCGGCAGCGATCGACGACGCGATTGTGTTTCAGTACGGGGTACCTTCCCTTGCCCACAGAAGCGATGAGGCGTGGCTCGATCAGGCCGTTAAGCCGTCGGTTCTCCGCTTCGCCGGTGTCGGGCCGCGTTGGCTGCAGCGACATCCCGATTGGTTGAGCGCATTGCCCGCGCTGGCCACGAAAGCGCCGTTGCTGCCGTTGCCGATCTTCGGTTTACGTGATGTGGCAGGTCAGGCGTTCCTGGCGGCATGGTGTGTCGATGGCAGAATCGCTGTGGCTGATATCGGTCAGGGCAAGGAGCTGGCGCTGCTCGGTCTGACCCCGGATAACAGCGCGGTCTGGTTGCTTGAAATCAGCACCGGACAACTTTATCGCCAGCCGCTGATGGCGATCGAAGCACTGCGGGGAGTGTTTGCCGAGGACCATCGTTTGCTGAAACCGCAGGCGCTCGACAGGCCTGAAAATGTCTGGACGTCATGGACTTTTGCTGAGGTGCGGCGCCAGGGTGAAGGGCTGGTCGCGCAGACCCTTGATGGGGTGCATCTGCAATTGCTGGATAACCAGCCGGCAATGATCGTAGGCGTGGAAAATCGCTGGTCTCATGTGCCGGGGCACAGCGATCAAGGGTTACGTGCGCGCCTGCGAGCATTGTTGCACGGGCATGCCCACGCGCCTGTCGTACAAGTGGCAAGTGCAACCGGACGCTATCTGTATTACCTGCCGCAACTTGACCGGCTGTTCGATCTGGCCGGTCGCAGTGACGGACAGTGGTCGGCATTTCTCGGTACGCGCGGGTCGAAGCAGCCGATGCTGTTCGACCCGGTCGACCAGTTGATTTTCAGCGCCGGCCCGAACGACGGCGTCTGGCTGCCCGGCAGTTATGCCCATCGCGACGCCGAAGTCCTGGCGCTTGAGGTGGGTGATGACATGACAGAGATCGAGCCATTGCTGCCCGAAGGCGTCGCCAGGCTGCTGCTGGCTTACGGTGCGCAGACCTCGGGTTATCGGCTGTCGCAAGCGTCCTTCCAGCGCCTGGACTGCATCGTGCTCGATGGACGACAGGCTACAGATGCTGAAACGGCAGAACCTTGCCTGCTGGATCTGGATCTGGACGAATGCGGGCATTGGTGGATGTCACGGGTCGATGACGATGTGGTACTGACCGATCCGGACTCCGGGCACAGTCTGATCTTGCGTAATTTCGACGGACAACGCCCACTGCTACTGATGCTGCCCATTGCCGGGCGGCCACACACGTTCACGCTGGCTCAAGGGCTGCAAGCGTTTGCCACTGTGCGCGGCGCAGAAGCAACGGTCAGCCTGACAGCGGTGATCGCAGCGCTGCGCTGAGGTCGCTCCGCACAGCAAAACGCCGCGAACGGTGACCGTACGCGGCGTTTTGTTGTGGCGGTTGAGCTGCGACAATGCTCAAGGCACCAGATAACCCTTCACACCGGTAAAGATGATTTGCGCTGCCAGCGCGCAAACGAACAATCCCATCAAGCGGCTGACAATCTGCAAGCCCTGATCGCCGAGAATCCGCTCGATGCGATTGGACAGGTACAGCACCACACCGACAGTGAAACTGGCGAGCGCAATACTCATGATTGCGGTGAGCTTGTCGTCCCAGTGCGGCTGGCTGACGCCCATTACCAGCAAGGCGCCGATCGTGCCGGGGCCGACCGTCAGCGGGATGGTCAGCGGCACGATGGTCACGTCCTGCTGCACGTTATCGGCCTGCACCGCCGGTTTGCCCTGAGCCATGCCCAGCGCGGATATGAACAACACGCTGCCGGCACCGATGCGGAAGGCGTCCACGGTGATGCCGAAGACATCGAAAATCACCCGCCCGAACAAATACAGCAGAACACTGGAAATCAGTGTGGCGAGGGCGACCTTCCACGCCAGACGCCGCTGTTCCTTGCGCGAATAGCCACGGGTCAGGCTGATAAAGCAGGACAACACGAAGAACGGGCTGTAGAGCACCAGCATCTTCAGATAAACGCTGAACAACACATGGAGCATGATGCAAGCTCACTGGCGATGGAGTCGGGGGGAGTCTATCAGGCACCGGACAATCTGTCGGTTTACGACGGCTGGGTCGTGGCCCGGTTCTGCTGATCGCGTTCGGCGACCCAGTGCTCGATCAGTTCACGCAGTTGCGACAGCTCCACCGGTTTGGACATGTGCCCGTCCATGCCGGCCTGGCGTGCGCGTTCTTTATGTTCGGCGAGAATGTGCGCGGTGAGGGCGACGATCGGTGTGCGGATGCGCTGATTGCTGACTTCCCAGGCGCGCAGTTGCTGAGTGGCGGAGAAGCCATCGAGGATCGGCATTTCGCAGTCCATCAGCACCAGGTCGTAACGCTGGGCCTTCATCGCTTGCAGCGCTTCTTCGCCATTGCTCGCGGTGTCCGGTTGCAGATTGAGCTTGCCGAGCATGCCACGGATCACTTTGGTGGAAATGGTGTTGTCTTCGGCGACGAGGATGCGGAAGTCGCTCGGCACTTTCGCAGCAGTGGCCGCCGTAACGACTTGCGGCTGGAACACCACCTGGCCCTTGTTGCGTTGATTGAGTTCGTCCGCCAGCGTGGTCTTGAGCGTATAACCGGCCACCGGTTTGGCCAGAATCCGTTTGATCCCCGAATTGCGCGCAATAATCTTGCTCGGCGCGTTGCTGATGCCGGTGAGCATGATCAGCAGAATGTCGTGGTTCAGGCTCGGGTCTTCCTTGATCTTCGCTGCCAGTTGCATGCCGGTCATGCCGGGCATGTTCTGGTCGAGCAGAACCACGTCGAAGTAATCGCGCAGGTGCGCCTTGGTGCGCAGCAGCGCCAGCGCTTCCTTGCCCGACGGCACGGCGCTGACATTCAGGCCCCAGGCGCTGCATTGCTGTACCAGCACTTTGCGGCAGGTGTCGTTATCGTCGACCACCAATACCCGCGCGCCTTGCAGCGGGCTGTCCAGATCGGATGTCGGGTGTTCGAGGCGATCCGGGTCCAGCGGCAGGGTCAGCCACAAGGTGCTGCCCTGAGTGGCGCCGCTCTTGATGCCGAACTCGCCCTGCATCAGACGGATCAGTTGGCGCGCAATCACCAGGCCGAGATTGCCGCCCAGGCGATTGGCCGAGAGAAAGTGCTTGCTGTGCAATTCGGCGTGCAACAGTGCTTCGCGCTCTTCCGGCTCCATCGGCACGCCGCTGTCCTGCACGGCAATGCGCAGGCGCGGTTTGCTGCTGCGCTCGTCCAGTGCAACGACGATCAGCACTTCGCCTTCTTCGGTTTTCTTCAGGGCGTTTTCCAGCAGGCTCAGCAAGGTCTGGCGCAGGCGCGTCGGATCGCCGCTGATTACCCGTGGCACTTGCGGCTGGATGAAGCTGATCAGCTCGACGTTCTGTTGCTCGGCCTTGGCCCGGTAGATGCTCAGGCAATCATCGATCAGGGCGTTGAGGTCGAACTGCACGTCATCGAGTTCGATCTGCCCGGATTCGAGCTTGGAGATGTCGAGGATCTCATTGATCAGCGTCAGCAGTTCGTTGCCGGCGCTGTGGATGGTCTGCACGTAATCGCGTTGCTTGACCGACAGCGGCGTGCCCAGCAGCAGCTCGGTCATGCCCAGTACGCCGTTCATCGGTGTGCGGATTTCGTGGCTGATCTTGGCGAGGAATTCGGCTTTGGCGTTGATTTCGGCGTTGCTTGCCGCGAGGTCGCGGCTGATGCTGAAACGGCTTTCGGTGATGCTGCGCTGTCGCTCGCCCAGAGCGATGCTCATCAGCAGGCCGCTGATGCAGATGAACACCATCAGCGTCATGATCAGGCCTTGCGGCGTGACCAGTGTCAGCCCGAGCAGCGCCGGGAGGATAACCAGGGTGCCGATGTTGAACACGACCATGGCGGCGACGAACAGACGCGCCGGGCGATAGCCTTTTTGCCAGTGATAGAAGCCCACCAGCAACATGCTCAGGCCGGCCAGTGCGACCAGTGCGTAGGTGATGATGTTCAGCGGCAAGGTGTTGACGAACAGCAGCAACAGGCTGCACGTGACGATCAACAGAATGTCGCCCCACAGCAGTTTGTTCAGCGCGTGCTGGCCCAGTGGCGCAAAGAAGCGCAGGGCGAACATCAACCCGGCTGGGGCGGTCAGCAGCAGTGCCAGATAAGCGCCCGGCGTTTGAATGGCTTGCCAGTTCGGCAGCCACGGACCGGCGAGGTTGAGCAACAGAAACAGACTCAGCCCCAGCAGGCCTTCACAGATCGCCAGCCACAGACTGCTGCGCGAGCGCGAGTAGGCGTAGCGCACCAGGTTGTGCAGCAGGAGCATGGCGAGGCAGCCGAACAGCAGGCCGAAAATCAGCGTCTGCTTCTGATCGGCGGCGCCTTCGATCGCCGCTTGCAGGGTGATGTGCGGGCGCAGCTGATGGCCGGAGACCATGCGTACGTAGACGTCCAGCGGCTTGTCGGCCTGGGGCAGCGGCAGCATGAAATCGCTGCTCGGCAATGGATGTTCGGCCTGGGGCCGTTCGTTGCCGGTATTGCGTTGCTCGATCAGCCGGTCGCCGTCGAGCACGTAGAGATTGAGTTGGGACAGGTCGGGGGCAAAGATGCGCAGCACTTGTTCGTGCTTGCCCGGCGCCAGTTTGAAGCGCAGCCACAGGGCGCCCTCGGGTTCGGCCGCGGTCAGGCGGTCAAGCTCGATGGGGCTGAATTGATTGGTGTAGCGAGCGGAGCGGATGTCGCTCAGTTGCAGGATGCCCTGGTCGTCAAGCAATACCGACCAGCCACTGCCTTGCGCGGCCTGGGCCGGGAGCATGCAGAGCAAGGTCATCAGCGTGACGGTGAAGCTTATGGCAATCCTGAGCCAGCGCACGGCGAAATCCCTTCGTAGGTTGATGCCAGAATATAACGATGCGCGACGACCGAACAGCCCGGCGAGGAATGGCATCCCGCGCCGGGCCTGATGGATCGCTTACTCCTGGGTTTCGCCGCGTTCACGGGCAATGGCGCGGTAGCCGATGTCCTTGCGGTAGAAGCAGCCTTCCCAGTCGATGGCAGCGGCCAGTTTGTAGGCTTGCTGCTGAGCTTCACCGACGCTGGCGCCCATGGCCGTGGCACACAGTACACGACCACCGGCAGTAACGACCTGACCGTCTTTCAGCGCGGTGCCGGCGTGGAAGACTTTGCCTTCCAGGCCCGCCGCTGCATCCAGACCATTGATCGCTGCGCCTTTGGCGTAGTCGCCCGGGTAGCCGCCAGCGGCCAGCACGATGCCAACGCTCGGACGCGGATCCCATTGCGCTTCGATCTTGTCCAGCGCTTGCGCCAATGCGGCTTCGACCAGCAGCACCAGGCTCGATTGCAGACGCAGCATCACCGGTTGGGTTTCCGGATCGCCGAAGCGGCAGTTGAACTCGATAACCTTCGGATTGCCGGCCTTGTCGATCATCAGACCGGCATAGAGGAAACCAGTGTAGACGTTACCTTCGTCGGCCATGCCGCGCACGGTCGGCCAGATCACCTGGTCCATCACGCGCTGATGTACGTCGGCGGTGACCACCGGGGCAGGGGAGTAGGCGCCCATGCCGCCGGTGTTCGGGCCGCTGTCGCCGTCGCCGACGCGTTTGTGGTCCTGGCTGGTGGCCATCGGCAGCACGTTCTTGCCGTCGACCATTACGATAAACGAAGCTTCTTCGCCGTCGAGGAACTCTTCGATCACCACACGCGAACCGGCGTCGCCAAACGAGTTGCCGGCGAGCATGTCACGCACGGCGTCTTCGGCTTCGGCCAGGGTCATGGCGACGATCACGCCTTTGCCGGCAGCCAGGCCATCGGCCTTGATCACGATCGGCGCGCCTTTCTCACGCAGATAAGCCAGGGCTGGCTCGATCTCGGTGAAGTTCTGGTAATCGGCGGTCGGGATCTTGTGGCGCGCGAGGAAGTCCTTGGTGAAGGCCTTCGAACCTTCCAGTTGCGCAGCACCGGCAGTCGGACCGAAGCAGTCCAGACCACGGGAGCGGAACAGATCGACCACGCCAGCCACCAGCGGCACTTCCGGGCCGACGATGGTCAGGGAAACGTTTTTCTCGGCGAAGTCAGCCAGTTGCTCCAGCGCCAGCACGTCGATGGCGACGTTCTCGCACTTGGCTTCAATAGCGGTGCCAGCGTTGCCCGGTGCAACGAAAACCTTCTGCACGCGCGGGTCCTGAGCCACTTTCCAGGCCAGAGCATGTTCACGGCCACCGCTGCCAATGATCAAAACATTCATTTCAAAAACCTCGGATGACGCTAATTCTGTGGGGGCTGATCGTTCCCACGCTCCGCGTGGGAATGCCTCTACGGACGCTCCGCGTCCGAGGGACGCGGAGCGTCCCGGGCTGCGTGCCCACGCAAAGCGTGGGTACGATCAAGCAAAATAATCAGTGACGGAAGTGGCGCATGCCGGTGAATACCATTGCGATGCCGGCTTCATCAGCAGCAGCAATCACTTCGTTGTCACGCATCGAACCACCCGGCTGGATCACCGCAGTGATGCCGACCTTGGCCGCATTGTCCAGACCGTCGCGGAACGGGAAGAACGCGTCGGACGCCATGACCGAACCGGCCACCTGCAAACCGGCGTGCTCAGCCTTGATCGCGGCGATGCGGGCCGAGTTGACGCGGCTCATCTGGCCAGCGCCGACACCGATGGTCTGGCGATTCTTGGCGTAGACAATGGCATTGGATTTGACGTATTTGGCGACTTTCCAGGCGAAGATCAGGTCGTGGATTTCCTGTTCGGTCGGCGCGCGTTTGGTCACCACTTTCAGGTCATCGGCGCTGATCATGCCGATATCGCGGCTCTGCACCAGCAGGCCACCGTTGACGCGCTTGTAATCCCAGGCAGCGGCGCGCTCAGCCGACCACTCGCCGCAGGCCAGCAGGCGTACGTTGGCTTTCGCGGCAACAATGGCACGGGCTTCTTCGCTGACCGATGGGGCGATGATCACTTCAACGAACTGGCGCTCGACGATCGCTTTGGCGGTCTCGGCATCCAGTTCACGGTTGAAGGCGATGATGCCGCCGAACGCCGACTCGGTGTCGGTGGCGTAGGCCAGTTCGTAAGCCTGACGGATGCCGCCTTCAGCGTCCGGGCTGACCGCCACGCCGCACGGGTTGGCGTGCTTGACGATCACGCAGGCTGGCTTGACGAAACTCTTCACGCATTCCAGCGCAGCGTCGGTGTCGGCGACGTTGTTGTACGACAGTTCTTTGCCTTGCAGTTGGGTCGCGGTAGCGATGCCGACTTCGGCAGGCTTGGCTTCCACGTAGAACGCCGCGCTCTGGTGCGGGTTCTCGCCGTAGCGCATTTCCTGAGCCTTGATGAACTGGCTGTTGAAAGTGCGCGGGAATTCGCTGCGACCTTCAGTGCTCAAAGTTTCAGCGGCCTGGTTCACGGTGCCCATGTAGTTGGCGATCATGCCGTCATAGGCGGCGGTGTGTTCGAAGGCCTTGAGCATCAGGTCGAAACGCTGAGCGTAGGTCAGGCCGCCGGCCTTGAGGTTTTCCAGGACGCTGGCGTAATCGCTGGCATTTACCACGATGGCCACGTCTTTATGGTTTTTCGCTGCCGAACGGACCATGGTCGGCCCGCCGATGTCGATGTTCTCGATGGCGGTCGGCAGGTCGCAGCCTGGCTTGTTGATGGTCGCTTCGAACGGGTACAGGTTGACCGCTACCAGATCGATCGGCTTGATGCCGTGCTCGTTCATGATCGCGTCGTCAGTACCGCGACGACCGAGGATGCCGCCGTGGATTTTCGGGTGCAGGGTTTTCACCCGACCGTCCATCATCTCGGCGAAACCGGTGTAATCCGCGACTTCCACTGCGGCAACGCCGTTGTCACGCAGCAGCTTGAACGTTCCGCCGGTGGAGAGGATCTCGACGCCCAGAGCTTCGAGCTCCTTGGCGAATTCGAGGATCCCGGTCTTGTCGGAAACGCTGATCAAGGCGCGGCGGATCGGCAGGCGGGTAGTCTGGTCGGTCATCTCAATTTCCATCAAAAGCAAAGGAAGTCAGCAAAAAAGGCGACCGTTTTTTACGCGGGCGCCTTTCTGGTTTGATTGAATGCTTACAGCAGATCGTACTGCTTGAGTTTCTTGCGCAGCGTGCCGCGGTTCAGTCCCAGCAGCTCACTGGCCTTGGTCTGGTTGCCCTTGACGTAGTTCATCACGCTTTCGAGCAGGGGCGCCTCGACTTCGGACAGCACCAGGTTGTACACATCCGTGACGGACGCGCCCTCAAGGTGGGCGAAATAATTGTGCAGCGCCTTCTCGACACTCCCGCGAAGGGTCTGGCCTTCTTCGCTCGGCGTGTTGAGGTGCTGTTTCAAATTCACGTTGTCGCTCACGGGTGTTGTTCCACTCACTAAAGTCTCGGTCATCATCGTCATGCGGCCACCCCTTCTTCGTCCCCTGTCAGGCTCTTGTAACGCTCGGCGAAGAACTCCCGAACGTCGGCGCATTGTGTTTCCGTACCATCCAAACGATTGAAACGGGCGCGAAACTCCCTGGCGCCCGGCAAGGTTGCGAGATACCAGCCCACATGCTTGCGGGCAATGCGCACGCCCATCACGTCGCCATAGAAGGCGTGAAGGGCAGCCAGATGCTCCAGCAGGATGCGTTCCACTTCGCTCAGTTCCGGCGCGGGCAATTTCTCGCCGGTGCGCAGGAAGTGATCGATCTCGCGAAAAATCCATGGCCGCCCTTGAGCGGCACGGCCTATCAGCAGGCCATCGGCACCGGTCGCATCAAGCACGTATCGGGCCTTTTCCGGCGAATCGATATCGCCATTGGCAAACACCGGGATCGACACCGCCTGCTTGATCGCGGCAATCGTGTCGTACTCGGCTTCCCCTGTGTACAGATCGGCGCGCGTACGGCCATGTACGGCCAGCGCTGTGATCCCGGCCTGTTCGGCGATCTTCGCCACGTTCAGACCGTTCTTGTTCTCGCGATCCCAGCCGGTGCGGATCTTCAGGGTGACCGGCACATCAACCGCGGCCACTACGGCCTGCAGGATCTCGGTCACCAGTGCTTCGTCTTTCAGCAACGCGGAGCCGGCGGCCTTGTTGCAGACCTTCTTGGCCGGGCAACCCATATTGATATCGATAATCTGTGCGCCCAGTTCGACGTTGGCCCGTGCCGCATCGGCCAGCATCTGCGCGTCGCCACCGGCAATCTGCACCGAGCGCGGCTCGGGATCGCCTTCGTGGATCATGCGCATGCGCGACTTGCGGGTATTCCACAGGCTCATGTCGCTGGTGACCATTTCCGAGACTACAAGCCCTGCGCCCAGACGCTTGCACAGCTGACGAAAGGGCTGGTCGGTGACGCCCGCCATCGGGGCGAGAATCAAACCGTTCTGCAATGTATATGGGCCGATGCGTACCGCCGACATAGGACTTCCCTGAAGTGGGGCCGGATCATGAGAGTTCGAAAAAGGGTGGGCATGATACCCGCTCTCGATGACTGGTTAAAGGCTGAATTGAACAAAATCTGAACAGTTATTCTGTTATCGCCAACGGTTTGGTCGGCCGCGATCAGTCAGAAAAATGCCGTCAATCCGGAAACGCTGAAGCGGTTCATTCCGGTGAGTGGAAGTTCAGGCTGTAATTCACCGCTTTCGGCCCCGGATCGAGAATATCCAGGGCGATGTGGATCGGCGTCTGCGGCGGCATTTCCGCGAGGCCTTCGAGATCGCCGCTCAGATACTCGCCGGGTTTGAAGCGACGACTGGCGATCAGATGACCGTTGAGGTCGGCAAAACGCAGTTCGAGCAAGGGGAACGGTTGGGAAAACGTCGCCCGGTTGTAAATGATCGCATCGACCACCAGCGCCCCGCTGAACTCGGGATGGCTGCGCACCACCAGGTTGCTGCTCTTGATTTTGCCGATATCGACTTTCGACGGCACGGTGCAGCCGATCTGCGGGCAGATCTGCTGGAACCACGGTCGGTATTGATCCTGCCGCGCCAGTTCCTCGAAGTGATAGGCAACGTACTGAGCGGCAAGACCGCCGGCGGCCAGCAGCACCAGCACCAGCCACAGCAGGCGCCGGCCCCAGGGCGAGCGGCGTTGCTGCCAGTCCAGTTGCAGCGGGTCGTCGGTCAGATCCTGCAGGACCTCGGCGCGCACGCCGGGCTCGGCCCGTTCGCGTTTTTTGCGCGGCGAAGTGATCAACGGCAGATCGTCGTCATCGCTGTCGTCGCTGGCCGAGAAGCGTTCGCGGCGGGCGGCCGGGTCAATCGGATCGTGCAGGCGCAGTTGCGGGATCGGCGGCTCGTCATCCAGATCCACCGGCTCCAGCGACAGCGAAGGTTCGGTGCGCTCGGGTTCGAGGGTTTCGATGCCATCGATATCCGGCTCGACATCCGGCGCTACGCTGCGCTCATCCGCAGGCTCGCTGAACAGGCTGTCAGGCCATGTGCCTTCGTCCGGTTCCGGGCTGTCGCGCCGGGCGCTCAAGGATTCTTCGCGGGTACGGCCGAATTCGGCGGCCGGCTGGATTTCACGCTGTTCGAGGCGGGCGAGTTCTTCGTCCAGATCGAGGCTGTCCAGATCCAGTTCCGACGCGCTCCATTGCTTCTGGCTGATGGCGCGCGGCGCGGGGATCTGTTCGACGACCGCAGAATCGCTGACAGGCGCGGGCGCTTCAGGCAGCGCTGGTGCGGCCGGCGTCACTGTGTCCTTGCCAGAATGTTGCTCGAGCAGCTGCTTGGCGGCATTGAACACTTGCAGGCAGGAGCCGCAACGAACCACGCCGCGCGCCACGCTCAACTGAGCATGGTTGACGCGGAAACTGGTCTGGCAATGCGGGCATTGGGTGACGAAACTGTCGGTCATGCGGCGATCCGGTTCAGGCAAGCGGTCATTTTAGCGCCGACGCCCGGTGATGCGCACCCAGCCGTCGCGATTGGCGATCGGGTCGAGCTCGAAGTCCTGCGCATAAGCTGCCGCTACTTCTTCGCCCTGCTCGGCGAGAATGCCCGACAGCGCCAGGCACCCACCGCTCTTGACCAGGCTGGACAGCTGCGGCGCCAGCGACACCAGCGGGCCGGCGAGAATATTGGCCACCAGCACGTCGGCCGGAACCGGCGGCAGATCCTCGGGCAGGTACAGCGGGAGCAGCTCATCGGCAATGTTGTTGCGCCCGGCGTTGTCGCGCGAGGCTTCCAGCGCTTGCACGTCGATGTCGGTGCCCACGGCTTCCTTGGCACCGAGCAGCAGGGCGGCAATCGCCAGAATCCCCGAGCCACAGCCGAAGTCGAGCACGTGGCAGTCTTTCAGATCCTGGCCGTCGAGCCATTCCAGGCACAGCGCGGTGGTCGGGTGGGTGCCGGTGCCGAACGCCAGGCCCGGGTCCAGCAGCAGATTGACTGCGTCAGGCTCGGGTGCGGCGTGCCAGCTCGGCACGATCCACAGGCGCTGGCCGAAACGCATCGGCTCGAAGCCGTCCATCCAGCTGCGTTCCCAGTCCTGGTCCTCGATCACTTCGCTGTGATGTTCGGGCAACGGGCTGCCGGTCAGCAACTCCAGGTGGGCCAGCACCGGTTCCGGTTCGGTACCGCCTTCGAACAGCGCCAGCAAGTGGGTGTGCGACCACAGCGGCGTGGTGTTGAGTTCCGGTTCGAAGATCGGCTGGTCTTCGGCGTCCATGAAAGTCACCGACACGGCGCCGACTTCGAGGAATGCGTCCTCGTAGGTTTCGGCTTGTTCCGGGGTGATGGCGAGACGGACTTGCAGCCAAGGCATGGCGGGCACCTTTGAAAATCTGTGGGGCAGCCCGAAGCTGCAAAAGCGCGCAGTTTACGCCAGGTCGCCGGCAAAGTGGACACACCGCTTGGCTGTTACACATTCGCGGCCGCGATATACATATGTATGGCCTGAGCACTTTTGTCGGCAAATAGAGTGAGCGCTCATCTCTACGCAACAAAAGGCTGGACGACATGGCGGATCAACAAGGGACTGTAGAAGAAAAACCACCGATAGCCGCTGCGTCTACGGGGTCGGTGCAGGAGATCCTCCTGCGCATCACGCGCTGGCAGGTGATGATCGACAAGCGCTTGAACAGCCAGATGACGTTGCTCGAGGCGCTGGAGCACTTCGCACTGACTGAACTGCGCAGGCATTACCCGGACGGTCATTTCGCCCCGGGCTTTGTGGTTGCCCTGCTTGACGCCATTCTGCAAAAGCTTATCGACGGCCGGCCAGTCATGTTCCTGGCGCTCCAGGACGCGCCATTTCGCTGGCCTGGAGGTGCCGATCCCGGTTTGCCGTCCAGCCGTCATGAGCATGTGATCCGGACGGTGGATAGCGTTTCGTTGCACTTTCGCGACCAGTACAAAAAATACCTGCGAGAACATTGGGCGACAAAAGGGCGCGAGACGTTGTTCGATCGCCTGATCAAACGCAAGCTGCGGCGCTATATCAAAGACATCGAGTTGCTGTTGCGCCGTGACCAACTGGCTGGTCTGACACTGGATCAATTGCGCAGCAAAATCGACCGGGTGCAGGCCCGCAGCACGCGTCGGTACCGATTGACCGCCCTGGCAACCGGTGCAGAGAAAAAGATTCTCGAGGCGCATTCCTTTGCGCAACTGCCGTCATGGATGAAGGCGCTGAAGGAGCCGGATCGCGCTTTGTTGCGTGATTATCAGGAGCAGACCTCACTGGCCCAGGCAGCACTCGATGACCTGCTGCTGGGCTACGGCTCGTTGCGCGACTTTGCCCGCCAGCAGGCCATCGAATACATTCAGCTCAAGCTCGACATGACGGTTGAACCGGACCGGATCGACGTGCGGCTCAGATGGCGCTCGGCGGTCGGTGAGCCGACCCACAATCGCAGCCTCAGTGATCTGCTGGCATGCGGGCCGATCGGGCAGGACTTCGCAGCGGTCCTGGAGATCAGCAGTCCTGCGCCATTGCGCAACCAGTCACTGAAGCCGACATTCATTGCCGACATGCTGGCGCAACAGGATTATCCGGCGGACTACCTGCGCGTTCTCGCCGAACAGTACGAGCGTATAGAGGTGCAAAAGGCAGTTGTCGACTGGTTTGCCGCACGGCTTCGGCAGAGCGCATTCGTCGCGCGCTGCGCAGCTCATCTGTCGGACTCCGACCATGAGCGTCTGGAGCAGATGTGGTCTGGGCAAACCACAAAGAAACCGTTGCAAGTGGCCGCATTGACACTGCCCAACGGCATGCAATGCGCCGATCTTCTGGTGTTCTACCAGGCAGAGACTGAGCAAGCGGTGAATAACCTGGTGCTGTACGCGCCCAACAAGCCGGACGGTCAGGAGTGGGTCCGGTTACCTTCGATCGCGGCGTTGACCGGCGAAGTATGGAGCTGGACGCAGAGCGAATCCGGTCGTGAGTATCTGTTGCAGCAGCTTTCTCCGGCTGCACATCACCCTGCACGGGATTATCTGTTGGCCGCTGCGGCCAGCCCCACTCTCTGGGGCATGCAGAGTGACCTTCGCCGAGCGCCACTGCCGTTCACCGAATGCGTCGAAGCCGCTGCAAAAATGGGCCTGGCGAACAACCTGCAGCGGGTCGAGCAGGACAACTCGCTGCGCTGGTACACGACGCTCGGGCTTGAGGCTCGCCGGCGCATCAGCAGCCTCAATCAGGAACTGATCGTTCATCAGCAGGTGTTCAACGAGCTGCTGGGCGGTTTCGAGGTTTTCGTCGATTTCGCCAGGCGCACGGTTGCCGCAGCGATCACGCCCTATATGCGCAGCAAGAACGTGCTGGAACCGGTCGATCCGGCCACTGTGTTGATCGATTACAACCCTGGCGTCGCTGACCGCAGGAAGCAGCAGGTAGCCACGCTGCTCGACCTGGCCATTCACGGCTACGATGACAACTCCGGCATCGAACATCCGAAAAGAGGCGTGCGATCGGCGGTTGGCCAGGATCTGAGCCAGGTGCGCAGCGCCGATCTGGCGCTGTATCTGCGCCGGGCGTGGCTGGGTGAAAAATACGCCAGCGAGATCCGTGGCAAATATCTCGACCCGCGTGATGCTGCCTACGAACCGCGTCGCTTTGCCTACCGCAACGTATTGCTGTCAAAGATGGACCGTGATTTGCGCGTGGCCAGAAGTCAGGCGCGATTGAGCGACGCGGTGTATTCAGCGCTGGTCCGTCAGGTCTCTCTGTTGAGCCAGGTGCCAGCGCCGGATACGCATTTTCCGGGCGCCAGCATGGTTGAAAGTGACGGCGTGTTCAGGTTCACCGTGCGCCATCACGTCGTGCTCGGGGTTTATGTCCTGACCTCGTTCAACCCCGAGCCGTCCTGGTGGCTGTACACGCCTGATGCGCCCGACGGCATTGTGGTGCGCGCATATCAATCACTGTTCGGCGACATCGCCGGCGCTTTGCATGACTACTTGATGGCGCGTACGCCGGTTGCCGCGCGCAGCATCGTGTCGCGCACCCTGCATGCGATTGCAGCAAAAAAACAACGCGTCGATACGCTGTACGAAGCGCAGCGCCTGATTGACGCGCGCAGCGAGTTCAACGCGTACATCGAGCGCGCGGTCACGGATGTGCAGGACATCACCACCAGCCGCGCGCAAATGATCGAACGCCAAGTGGTCAAGGGGCTGATGTTTGCAGCTGCACCGTTTTGCATGGTGTTCCCTCCGTTTGCCTTGCTGCTCGATGTCGTGTTCATCGCCGTCAGCGCCGGTCAGGCGGTCGCTGCGCATCTGGAGGGTGACGTCGATGGCGCGCTCGGCCACTGGCTGGAGGCGTCGTGGGGCGCGTTGTTCGCTATGGTCGGCGCCGGCAGTGCGATCAAGTGGCTGGGCGGTGCGGCCAGAAGTCTGAAGCACACCATGCGGCCGGTCTCGTTGTTGTCAGAGCGTCTGAACACCGTGGCTCCGCTGCGCAGGGAAGCGCTGCCGGCGATCCGGGGAGTACGCTTCCATGCCAGGCAGGCCGTCAGCAAGGCGCCCGAGCGTTTGCAAAAGGTGACCGAAGAAGGCGTCTTTTTCGGCACCTGGCGCAGTCCGCCCAGCGCTGCGCAGCCGCAACCGGCCTATTACATTCGCAACAAGGGCAAGTATTTCCTGGTCAGGGAAAATCCGCATTTTGGTGGGCTGAGCCTGGTGGATGCCCGTCGCCCGAGCGCCATCTATCAGCAACCGATTCGGCTTGCTCCGGGGGGCAAGTGGACACACGCCAGGGTCGGGCTCACGGGTGGCAACGTGCGCAACCTTGGGCGCGTGAGCGATTTGAATGATGCTTTTCCTGGAGGTGTCGAGCCCGTGCTGAACCGCGGCGCGCTGCAGGGCGAAGCGGTGGTGGCGCATTTTCGTCCGGGATCGCCAGATAACTACCTGTTTTCGTTGAATGCGCAGAGTTGCGTCATCGCCTCGCTGTATAACCCGACGACAAGGGTGGGGGCGGTCATTCATTTTGATCACAATATTCGCCCGTTGATCGAGCGAAGTGTCACGCAGGTGCTGGAGCGTCTGGGGGGCGCACCGCAGAACATTCGCGCCACGCTGGTGGGTGGCGACTGGCTGTCGGCGGGCGCTGACATCGGCGGTCCGGTCAGGCGCGTGTTGCGCGAACAGGGCCTGCAGCCGACCTGGGATTACTGGTCGTACTCGTCGTGCCTGGGCAACAGCTATGGCGTGGTGCTGAATCTGAGCAATGGAGTCTCGAGAGTGTTCAAGCATTCCCCTGGTCAGATTGGCAGGCTGTACGACCCGCTTATGGCCAGATCGAGCCATGCCAAGGACGGGCTCTCGGTACGTGCCCGACACTTTACGAGACGGTTCACCCGCAGGCCGTTACATGAAAACGCCGCAGGAGCGGTGGTCGATGATGCCGGCCTGCGGGCATCTGCCACAATGGTCGAACAGCAGGCGTTCTCCACGGTAATGCTCTGATGGGTTTGTTGCAGGCATAAAAAAACCCGATCCGCAGGGATCGGGTTTTTCATGCCGCTTCAGCCTTACGACTGTTTGGCCAGCTTGTGCTCGAGGTAGTGAATGTTCACACCGCCCTTGCAGAAGCCTTCGTCACGAACCAGGTCACGGTGCAGCGGGATGTTGGTCTTGATCCCGTCAACCACGATTTCGTCCAGGGCATTGCGCATGCGTGCCATGGCTTCGTCGCGGGTTGCGCCGTAGGTGATCAGCTTGCCGATCAGCGAGTCGTAGTTCGGTGGCACGGCATAACCGCTGTACAGGTGCGAATCGACGCGAACGCCGTTGCCGCCTGGGGCGTGGAAATGCTTGACCGTGCCCGGGCTCGGCATGAAGGTCTTCGGATCTTCAGCGTTGATCCGGCACTCCAGCGAGTGACCGCGGATGACCACGTCATCCTGAGTGAACGACAGCTTGTTGCCAGCGGCGATGCTGAGCATCTCCTTGACGATGTCGATACCGGTGACCATCTCCGAAACCGGGTGCTCCACCTGAACACGGGTGTTCATTTCGATGAAGTAGAAACGGCCGTTCTCGTAGAGGAACTCGAAAGTACCGGCGCCACGGTAGCCGATGTCGATGCATGCCTTGACGCAGCGAGCCAATACTTCCTGGCGCGCCTTCTCGTCGATGCCCGGTGCTGGCGCTTCTTCGAGAACCTTCTGGTGCCGACGCTGCAGCGAGCAGTCGCGGTCGCCCAGGTGGATGGCGTGGCCCTGGCCGTCGGACAGTACCTGCACTTCGACGTGGCGCGGGTTGGTGAGGAATTTTTCCAGATAGACCATCGGGTTGCCGAACGCCGCGCCTGCTTCGGAGCGGGTCAGCTTCGCGGAGGCGATCAGGTCTTCTTCCTTGTGCACCACACGCATGCCGCGACCACCACCACCACCGGCGGCCTTGATGATCACCGGGTAGCCGACTTCACGACCGATGCGCAGCGCCGTTTCTTCGTCTTCCGGCAGCGGGCCGTCAGAACCTGGAACGGTCGGTACGCCTGCTTCGATCATCGCGTGCTTGGCCGATACCTTGTCGCCCATCAGGCGGATGGTGTCGGCTTTCGGGCCGATGAAGGCGAAGCCGGAGTTCTCGACCTGCTCGGCAAAATCGGCGTTTTCCGCGAGGAAACCGTAGCCTGGGTGAATGGCGGTAGCGCCGGTCACTTCAGCGGCAGCGATGATGGCCGGAATGTGCAGGTAAGACTGAGCGGCGGACGCCGGGCCGATGCAGACGGATTCGTCTGCCAGACCCAGGTGCATCAGCTCTTTGTCGGCCTTGGAGTAAACGGCGACGGTCTTGATGCCCATCTCTTTGCAGGCACGCAGAATCCGCAGGGCGATCTCACCGCGGTTAGCGATCAGAACTTTTTCCAACTTCGCAGTCATCAAAGGCTCTCCGCGGTTCAAACGATGGTGAACAGCGGTTGGTCGTACTCAACCGGCTGGCCGTCTTCGACGAGGATGGATTCGATCACACCGCTGGTTTCAGCTTCGATGTGGTTCATCATCTTCATGGCTTCGACGATGCACAGGGTGTCGCCTTTCTTCACGGTCTGGCCGACTTCAACGAAGGCTGGCGAGGTTGGCGAAGATTTACGGTAGAAGGTGCCGACCATCGGCGAACGGGCAACGGTGCCGTTCAGCGCGGGTGCAGCAGCGGCAGCCGGAGCAGCGGCAGCGACTGGCGCGGCAGCAGGGGCAGCAGCCGGAGCCTGCATCGGGGCTGGCGCGTAGTACTGCTGCGCCGGGGTCTTGCTGTGACGGCTGATGCGTACGGACTCTTCGCCTTCCTTGATCTCGAGCTCGTCGATGCCGGACTCTTCCAGCAATTCGATCAGTTTCTTAACTTTACGGATATCCATGAATCATCAACTCCCAAGGGTCGGTCAGGGGCGTATAGCTTGGTGTTCAAGCTGCTCTAGTGCGGCCTCCAGGGCCAGTCGGTAACCGCTGGCGCCAAGGCCGCAGATCACTCCTACCGCTACATCGGAGAAGTAGGAGTGATGGCGGAAAGGTTCGCGCTTGTGCACGTTGGACAAATGCACTTCGATGAATGGGATGCTCACTCCCAGCAGCGCGTCACGTAATGCGACACTTGTGTGCGTAAAAGCCGCCGGATTGATCAGAATGAAATCCACGCCTTCACCGCGCGCAGCGTGGATGCGATCGATCAATTCGTACTCGGCGTTGCTTTGCAGATGCAGCAGATGATGGCCGGCTTCGCGGGCGCGCCGCTCCAGATCCTGATTGATCTGCGCCAGGGTCGTCGACCCGTAGGTCCCCGGTTCCCGGGTGCCGAGCAGGTTCAGGTTGGGGCCGTGCAGCACCAATAGCGTTGCCATCTGCGTTGTCCTTGTTATCAATGAGCAGTCGTCAGAACCCGGCGACTATGCCGCAAAGCCTTTGTGACTGTCCAGTTCCATGCAATAGGCGGCACGATGGGCGATGTTTGCGCGAAATTTGTGACCGAGGATCAGGATCCGGTCACTTGTAATGACAGGGCCGCTGCCTTCGCAAGCAGGCTCGCTCCCACAGGGGTATGCATTCCAAAGTGGGAGCGAGCCTGCTGGCGAAGGTGGTATGTCAGACGCGGAAGGCCTGAACGGCCGTATGCAATTGGCCGCCGAGAACCAACAGATTCTCGCCCTGTTCGCGCCCTTGACCGATGCGCAGCAGGTTATCCCCACCCAATTGATGAATGCGCTCGCTGTGATCGCGGATCTCGCTGACCGCGCCACTTTGCTGCGCGGTGACATCGGCGATGCGCACGGCGGTGTCGGCGATGGTCTGGATCGCGCCGACGATTTTGTCCAATGCACCGTCGGCCGCTTGCGCCTGACTGGCCGTGGCTTCGGCGTGTTCGACCTGCGCGCGCATGCCTTCGACCGATTGCCGCGCGGCCGTCTGCAGGCCGGCGATCAGCGTCTGGATTTCTGCCGTGGCCCCGGCGGTACGTTGTGCCAGCGAGCGCACTTCCTCGGCGACTACGGCGAAACCACGGCCCATCTCCCCGGCGCGGGCCGCCTCGATTGCGGCGTTCAGGGCGAGCAGATTGGTCTGATCCGCAATCGAACGAATCACCGTCAGCACGCCGCCAATGGTTGCCGACTCTTCGGCCAGATGTTCGATCATCTGCGCATTGCCTTGAACCTCACCGACCAGCGCATGCAGCCCGGTGAGGCTCTGGCCGATTACAGCCTGCCCATGCTCGACGGCGAGACCGGCATGACGACTGGCGTCGGCAGCCTGACGGGCATCGCCGGCCACTTGCTGAATCGTTGCCTCGAGTTCCCCCAGCGAGTCGCGAATCAGCGCGGTATCGCCGGCCTGATGCTCGGCGCCGCTGTGCAGGTCATTGCTCAGTTCCGCAAGGGTGCGGCTGCTGCCCGCGACTTGTTCGGCGTTGCCGCGAATGGTGCCGACCAGGTCCACCAGATAGGCACGCAAGCGGTTGAGCGAGGCTTCGATGTCGTGCAGTTCGCGGTTGGTCTTGCCCAGTTGGATGTCGCGACTGAAATCGCCTTCGGCCCAGGTCGACAGCGCTGGGGCGAGGTTGGTCAGGGTGCGGGCCAGGCGCCGCTGCAAGGTATCGATGAGCAGGGCGATCAGCAGAATCAGGCCGATCATCACGCCTTGCATCAGGCGCACTTCGCCCTGGATCTGCCCATGTTGCGCGCGTACCACCGGTTCGAGGCCGGCGATGGCGTGTTGCACGCTGGCGATTTTTTCGTGGGTGGCGGCGCTGAGATCGGCGCGTTTCTGGATCTGCTCGCGAGTGCGCACCAGTTCCGCCGGATAGCGGCCAAGCAAACTGTTCAGTTCGCGTTTGAGGGCGACACCGGCATCTTCGGCGGCGGCTTTGTCGGTGTTTTCGATGCCCATCAACGCGGCGAAATCGTCACTGCTCGATTCGTTGCTGGTGACCACCCCGAGCAAGGGCAGGGCATCGATGGCCTCGGCCTGGGCGCGCATGTTGCTCACTTCGCGCTCGACATCGGCAGCCAGTTCACTGCGCCCGCTGCTGACCAGTTTGTCCCGCGCCAGCGACAGTTTGCCCAGATGCTGCGATGCGGCGAGCAGTGGCGCGAGGTAGGCGGCGTTGCCATTGGCGTAGGTGTTGAGCTGGTCGAGGCTGGCGCTGAGTTCGCGTTCGGCCTGCAACAGCAGCGCCTGCGGATCGCCGGCCAGTTTGCCGGCGGCGAGCAGTTCGGTTTTGCTGAACTCATCAAGGCTCGACAGGCTTGGCTGCACGGCGTCGGCCAGCGTCGGGGGCAGCTCACCCAGTTGCTTGTGCACGCTGTCGATGGCCTGGGCGGCGCTGCTCAGGCGCAGCGCGTCACCGCTGGCCAGATAATCCTCGACGTTGCGCGCCACTTCATTCTGAAATTGTTGCGACAGCCCCAGATAACGCTCCATCAAAAGATAGGGGCGTTCGAGGGCTTTTTGCGACCACCACAGCGTGGCGCCAAGGGCCACGCAGACGGCGACCAGCAGCAAAGTGTTGAGATTGGTGAGCAACTTCAGGCGCATGACGGCTACCAACGGCAGAAATGGTAAGCGCCTGAATTTATTGCGGTTCCATTACAAGGTTATGACCGAATCAGTGGATTCCGATGAAAAAGTGGCACTTTGCTTTGACTGCCGCGCGGTCTGCACCCGATTGCGTCCGGCACCCTTGGCGCGGTACAGCGCCTCGTCGGCCTGGCTGGCCATCATCAGGCTGTCGGAGTCATCGCACATTTCCACCACGCCGGCGCTGAACGTGCACCACAGATCCTGCGGCTGCGCCGGGTAATGAATCTCGGCGAAGCGCTGGCGAATCTCGTCGAGGACTTTGTGCGCCGCGTCGATATCGGTGTCGGGCATGACGATGGCGAACTCTTCGCCGCCGTATCGGCCAATGAAATCGGTCTTGCGCAAACGCTGCTTGAGAAACAGTGCGAGGCTCTTGATCACCCGGTCACCCATGGGGTGGCCATGGCTGTCGTTGACCCGTTTGAAGTGGTCGATGTCGAGCATGGCAAAGCTCAGTGGCTTGTTCTCGCGGCGCGCGCGGAACGAGCAGTCTTCGAGCAATTGCAGAATATGCGTGTGGTTGTACAGGCCGGTGAGGCTGTCGCGGACCATCCGCGCCTTGAGATTTCGCGCCCGAGCGGCGCGGTTGCGCACAGTGGTGATCAGGTGTCGCGGTTTGATCGGCTTGGTCAGGAAGTCATCGCCGCCCTCGCTCATGGCGTCGAGCTGCTTGTCCAGATCGTCCTCGGCCGACAGGTAAATGATCGGCACGCTGACGTAGCGGTCGTTGTGACGAATGACTTTGGCCAGCTCGGTGCCGGTGCAGGCCGGCATATACATGTCGAGGATGATCAGGTCCGGCTGGAAATCCGCCAGTTCGGCCATTGCCTGAATCGGTTCGATCAGGGTGCGGGTGACAATCCCGGCGCTGTTGAGCAGGCGCTCGGTGTGCAAGGCCTGGGCGCGCGAGTCGTCGATGATCAGCACTTTATAGGGCTCGTACTGGGCGACGCAGGTCAGCACTTCGATTTTTTCCAGCAGGCTCGAGGCTTCAAGGGTGCCGGTGAGGAATTCCTGGCCACCGGCGCGCACGGCGGCGAGGCGGGTCGGGGTGTCGGTTTCGTGCAGGCTGAAGAACAGCAGCGGCAGCGGTTCTTCGAGGCCGACCTGAGCTTCGGCGGCGAGTTTCAGGCCGATGCCGGGGCCACTGAAATCCACGTCCATGACAATCGCCGCGGGCAAGCGCTCAACCATCGACGAGCGAAACGCCGCGACACTGTCCAGTGCCTGCGCGCTGAGGCCAAAGAATTCGAGCTGCTTGGCCAGGCGTTCGGCGCGGTCGTGATCCTGCAACATCACGTAGATCGGCTTGCGCAGCGGCGGCAGGAACGTCTGGTCGAGCTGATCACCATGGCGCAGGCCGGTGCGCGACAGGCGCTGCATCAAGCGATTCAGATCAGTGATCAGGCCGCTGCTGAGGCGCCCACGGTTGGCATCCACCGCTTGCAGCGACTGGCTGATGTGGTGCGCCAACTGAGTGTGTTCCGGCTGTTCAAAGCGCTCGGCAAAACGCAGCAGACGCAGATTCGCCTCGCTCAGTTCGGCGAGATCGACGGTGGACCACTCACTGCGTTGCAGGCGCTGCCATATCTCAAGAATCTGACGTGCCTGATGAATTACCCGCTGGGCAAAGTGGTGCTTGAGACGCTCACGGCTGGGGTCTTCTGGCTCGGTCATATCCTGACTACTAGTTAGGGTGCATGCTGAGATCGACTGGTGGCTCTATGCTAGCACCTCTTTTCCCTTAGACGAGTGTCGTACGTCAATAATCTGCTGGACGACACGATTCAGTTTCTGACCGGGTGGTTTTCTCATGCACTTGCAGGTCATTCCGATGCCCTAAATCCGGACGCTTGACTTGAAGGGCAGGGCAGAACAGTCGGGAATTTGTACATCGCTGCTCGGGCCGAATCCAGATCAGAGTTCACTGCGTTGCTGGCGTTGCCCTATCAGGGAATCCCTTAGTGTGTCGCGAAGCGTCATCGGGCCGCACCATTTGCGGCTTATCGTTAGCGACGGGTGCCCGGCCTTGGCACGTTGTTGTATGGTTGTGGTCGAACCGTTGAACCCAAGTGATTGAAAGGATATCGCCATGCTGGACTGGAAAAACCGCGCGGGCAGCGCGCCTGAACGTGCCGCCGAGCCCAAGTCGGCCACCCGCAGCTATGTCGGCGGGCTGCTGTTCAGCCGGGCGCTGGCCACAGTGGTCGGTCTGTATTTGCTGGTCACCATCGCGCTGGGCTGGTACTGGAGCCAGGAACCGGAGCTGTTTCCGGTGGCGCAGAACGCCCAGGTCGCTGCCGAGAAAGAGGGCAAGCAAATGGTGGTCGGCTACACCACGGTCGAGACCCTGAAGACCGTTGCCGGCACCTTGCTCAACAAGCCGGGCGGTTACATTTCCAATGACCGTTTCCCGCCGGGCCTGTGGATGGACAACACGCCGAGCTGGGAATATGGCGTGCTGGTGCAGGTGCGTGACCTGACCCGCGCCCTGCGCAAGGATTTTGCCCGTTCGCAATCACAGTCCGCCGAAGACGCCGATCTGGCCAAGGCCGAACCACGCTTCAACTTCGACAACAAGAGCTGGGTGCTGCCGTCCAGCGAGTCGGAATACCAGGAAGGCATCAACTCCCTGAGCCGTTATCAGTCGCGCTTGTCGGATCCGAATCAGAAAAACGCGCTGTTCTACGCGCGCGCCGACAACCTCAACAACTGGCTGGGCGATGTCGGCACCCGTCTCGGTTCGTTGTCGCAACGCCTGTCGGCCAGTGTCGGTCGGGTCAAGCTCAATACTGCGCTGAAGACCGAAGTTCCGGCGGTCGGCGAAGTGCCGCAGGTTGACGAAGAAGTCGTGGAAACCCCGTGGATGCAGATCGACAACGTGTTCTACGAAGCACGCGGTCAGGCCTGGGCGCTGTCGCATCTGCTGCGTGCCATCGAGGTCGACTTCGCCGATGTGCTGGCGAAGAAGAACGCCACCGTCAGCGTGCGCCAGATCATCCGTGAGCTGGAGGCTTCGCAAGAGCCGGTGTGGAGCCCGATGATCCTCAATGGCAGCGGTTTCGGCGTATTGGCCAACCACTCGCTGGTCATGGCCAACTACATTTCCCGGGCCAACGCTGCGGTGATCGACTTGCGTCAACTGCTCAATCAGGGCTGATACGTGAGCCAGAGCACAAGAGAGGCGGCCCATCGCGCCGCCTCGGACGCCGAACAGATCGCCTGGGTCGACGAGCAGGACAACCTGCTCGGCGCTCTGGTGCGCTCCGATTTGCGTGAGCGCGGGCTGATTGGCCGTGGCACCTACATCATGCTGTTCAATTCCGCCGGTGAGCTGTGCGTGCACCGGCGCACGTTGAGCAAGGCGATTTATCCCGGTTACTGGGATGTTGCCGCAGGCGGCATGGTCCAGGCTGACGAAAGCTACGCCGAGTCGGCGGCGCGCGAGCTTGCGGAAGAGCTGGGCGTCAGCGGCGTCGAACTCACCGCTCACGACCACTTCTACTTCGAAGACACCGGCAACCGTCTGTGGTGTTCGGCGTTTTCCGCCGTGTGGGACGGGCCGCTGAAACTGCAGCCGGAAGAAGTCCTCGAAGCGCGATTCATCCCCATCGAACAGGTCATGCGCGAAATCAGAGAAAAGCCTTATTGCCCGGACTCTCTGGCCGCGCTGAAGCGCTATCTCAAGGCGCAGCAAAGCAACGTCGCAAAGAACACATGAATTGGCGCCGATTGGCACTTAGCAATCGCGATTTTTGCCGTTACACTGCGCGACCTTTTCAAACTGCACCGAACGCTTCCCAAAAAGCGCCGATGCAGTAGCGCTGCCCCTGCCTGAGTGGGGCTTCGCGGTCGCTGACCTTGCCCAAGGTTGCGATCAGTCTTTGTCCTCCCGAGAGGATTGCCGGTGGCCAAGAAAGCCGCATCCTTCGCCGCCCTGGGCGGCCTGGTATTTTCCACCGACGCAGGTCGTCATTGCCCGGAATGCAGCAAGCCGGTGGACGCCTGTATCTGCAAACAAACCGTGATCCCGGCCGGTGACGGCATTGCCCGCGTGCGTCGCGAAAGCAAGGGCCGTGGCGGCAAGACGGTGACCACCATCACCGGCGTGCCTCTTGCCGAAGACGCGCTCAAGGAGCTGGCGACGACGTTGAAGAAACGTTGTGGCACCGGCGGGGCGTTGAAGGACGGCATCATCGAAATCCAGGGCGATCACGTCGAGCTACTCTTGGCAGAGCTGATCAAACACGGTTTCAAAGCGAAGAAATCCGGCGGCTAGCAGCCTCTGTGAAACCCTCCGGCGGCTTGATCCGGCTTCGAGTGTTCTCGGATCCGGCGTCGTCGCCATGGTTTTCACAGAGCCTGTTCATGACCGGTTTCTAAACTCCACGCAGTCAGTGCGGTCTACCGCCGCACTGACGAACCGTCATTTTCATTCTTTAGACTGCGCCGGCCTGAACGTCAGGCGACGCACTCTGACTTCTTTATAGGGGACTTCGATGTCCGTACGACGCACACGTAAAGACGATGGCAGCCAATGGACAGTTGCGGACAGCCGCAGCGTTTACGGGATTCGCCATTGGGGGGCCGGGTATTTCGCGATCAATGAAGCCGGTCGCGTCGAAGTACGTCCGAACGGCCCGAGCAGCTCGCCTATCGACCTGTTCGAGCAAGTCGACCAACTGCGCAAGAGCGGTTTGTCCTTGCCGCTGCTGGTGCGGTTCCCCGACATCCTGCAAGACCGTGTCCGTCAGTTGACCGGCGCTTTCGATTCCAACATCGAGCGCCTGGAATACCAGAGCAAATACACCGCGCTGTACCCGATCAA
>NZ_RCOA01000025.1:0-38049 GCF_004307585.1 Pseudomonas sp. Sample_20
AATCCAACACAGATCCAAAGCAGACCACACGCTTTTCACCACTCAACAATGAGCGCAAGCTCGAGTGCTTTTGATCTTGATCCACCGGCGACGTCGGAAGGCTGAGTGGAGGGATTGATCCGGGCGTGGGAGCGCAGCGACCGTCTGGCGCAGCCAGACACAGCGGAAGGAGGTGCAGCGAAGCAAACCGTAGCCGCTGCGCCCGGATCAGTCCCGCAGCGATGGAACCCGAGCCTGCGAGGGCCGAACGTAGGAGCTAGCGTTTTTTGCTTATTTTTTTTCTGGGCCGGCATTCCGGGCGCTTGTAAAAAAGTAAGTCGCCGTCAGGCGAAACCGCCAGCAGCCGCTACCGAAGCAACGGATATTCACCCAATCTCAAGAGCCCGCGCAAGCGCTCCACCAAGCCTCGAATAAACCTCCAGAACCCCAGGCACCACCGTCCCCAACCGCAACAAATCATGAATCAACCCGGCACAAACCTCGACCTCGACCTCAACCCCCTGCCCGCGCAGCCTGTCGACATAAGCCTGCCCTTCATCCAGCAACGGATCAAACCCGGCAAGCAGCACAATAGCCGGCGCAACCCCACGCAGATCCTCCGCCAGCAACGGCGAAAAACGCCAATCCAGATAATCCTCCGGCCCACGCGCATAGTGCTGATAAAACCACTCCAGCGTGTCGTTCTCGAGCAAATACCCCTCGCCAAACAACAGCCGCGAATCATGCACCCGCGAAGCATCGGTCACCGGATAACACAACAACTGCGCCTTGGGCGCGATAGCCACCGTGTGCGGCTGCCGCACCGCCTGAATCGCCAGCACCGTCGCCAACGTGGCACCCGCGCTGTCGCCACCAAACGCAACGCGCGAACCATCCAGGCCGAGGCTCGCAGCCTGTTCGGCCAGCCAGGCCAAAGCGTCCTCGCCATCCTCCAGCGCTGTCGGAAAGCGATGCTCCGGCGCCAGTCGATAACCGACCGAGAGCACCGCACACGGCGTGCGCTGGCAAAACTCGCGGCAGACGCCGTCGTGGGAATCCAGACTGCCAACGACAAATCCGCCACCGTGGAAATACACCAGCACCGGCAGCGACGAGGCAACACCGCTGGGCCGATACAACCGCAACGCCAGCGCCGCACCATCGCGGGCCAGTGTCTCAATCTCGCTGACTTCAACATCCTGCGGCGCTGGCCAGCGCAGTTGCGCGGTGGTCTGTTCGAAGGTGGCGCGGGCCTCGCTCGGGCTTAGTTGGTGCATGGCCGGCAGGCCGGCGTCCTGGCTGTCTTGCGCCAGGTCGAGAAAAGCTTCCAGATCAGGGTGTAACGACATCGTTAAAAATCCTTGTATCTGCAATAAGACGGGCGCGCCTGGGCAGCGCCCGCGCAAAAGGCCGGGTGATCAACCCACCCGCGCCATGCAATGTTCGATCAACGCTTCAAGCTCGCGCTGGTAATCGCTCATCAGCGCATCCATGGTGCCGGCGCGGTAACGCTGGCTGCTGTAGATGCAGCGCAAGGCCAGTTGCCCGTCATAAACCTGGCCGACGATTTCCAGCCAGTTGCCCAGATTCGCCTTGAGACTGTAGTTGTCGCCGGTCTCTTCCAGTGCCGGCACCAGCAACGCCTGTTCATCGAAGCTCTGGTCGAACTGCCCGAGGTAATTGAACGTCACCCGTGCCTGCGGCAATGCAGCCAGTTGCGCCGAGATTTCCGGCCCGGCCAGATGACGCAACACGCCGTAGCCGATGCCCTTCTGCGGTACGCCCGCCAGTTGCGCCTGCACATCGATGATCGACTGGCCGATGTCGTCGCCGTCCGGGCGCAAACGCACCGGGAACATGCTGGTGAACCAGCCGAGGCTGCGGCTCAGGTCGATCGATTCGAAGAGGTCTTCGCGACCGTGACCTTCAAGCAGAATCAGCGCCGACGGTTGCTGACTCCAGCGGCACAGGGCGCGGCTGAGCGCCGACAGCAGCAAGTCGTTGATCTGCGTGCCGTACACCGCCGGGGCCTGTTTGAGCAGTTGTTCGGTGTGCTCGCGGGAAAGCTTGAGCCGTGCCTGCGCCTGTTGCCGCACAAGGTTCTTGCCGCGCGGGTTGTCGCATGGCAGATCAACGCCGGGCTGATCCATTTGCTCCAGCCAATAGCTCAATTCCCGCTCGGCTATCACTGGCGCCTGCGCCTGCAACGCCTCGGCAAACGAACGATAACTGCTGGTACGAATCGGCAGTTGCGGCACCCGCCCCTGCACGCACGCCTCATAAGCGACTTTCAGATCGTCGAGCAGAATCCGCCACGACACGGTGTCGACCACCAGGTGATGAATCACCACCAGCAACCGCGCCTGACCATCCGGCAAGGCCACATGCATGACCCGCCAGACCGGCCCGTCATCGAGTTTGAGGCTGCGCTGCGCGAGGTTGGCCAAGACTTCGACCTCTTCGCTGTTTTGCGCTTCGCGGCGCCACAGCACAGCCTCGTCGGAGGCGCTGCTGCTATAGCGCTGCAACCAGCGCCCGCCGTCGTTGGAAAAACGCAGGCGCAGCGAATCGTGATGTTGTTCGATCAAGCCCAGTGCCTGTTCCAGTGCATCGAGATCCAGCGGTTGACGTGCGCTGAGCAGCAACGACTGGTTGTAGTGATGCGCCTCGGCCATGCCTTCGGCGAAGAACCATTGCTGGATCGGCAGCAGATTGAACGCGCCCTCTGCGGCAACCTGAGTCAGGTCCGGCAGCGCTTGCCCGGCGCCCTCCTTCGCCACTTGCTGCTCGACAATGCCGGCGATGGTCTGATAACGCATCAGATCGCGCAGCTTCAGCTCCATCTGCAGCGTCGGGTGGTTTCTCACCCGCGAGATCACTTGCAGGCTGAGGATCGAATCGCCACCCAGTTCAAAGAAGTTATCGCTGATACCGACCTGCTCGACCTGCAACACCTGCGCCCAGACTTCCGCCAACAGGCGTTCCTGCTCGGTGCGCGGGGCAACATATTCGTCGCTTTTGAACTCCGGCTCCGGCAGGGCCTTGCGATCGAGTTTGCCGTTGGGTGTAACCGGGAACGCGCTGAGGCAGACGATCTGCGCCGGCACCATGTATTCCGGCAGCGAAGCACGCAGCCCGGCCTTGAGTTCATCGCCGATATCATCACCCGTGGCGGTGACCACATAACCGATCAGTTGCTTGCCGGAGGCATTGTCGCGGGCAATCACCAGCGCATCGCTGACCGCCGGCAACTGACGCAGGCTGGCCTCGACTTCGCCCAGCTCGATGCGGAAGCCACGCACCTTGACCTGATGGTCGATGCGCCCGACGTAATCGACCACGCCGTCCGCGCGACGACGCACCAGATCGCCGCTGCGGTACAGACGCTCGCCAGGGGCAAACGGGTTGGGCACGAAGCGTTCGCCGGTCAGGTCGGGGCGGCCGTAGTAACCGCGAGCGACGCCGTAACCGCCGATGTACAACTCACCGGCAAAGCCCGGCGGCAGCGGATTCAGATCATCGTCGAGCACGTACAGCGAGCGCGCACCGACCGCGCGGCCGATCGGCGCATACGCCGCTTCGCAGTGCTGGCTGATGGCGACTTTCCAGAGCATCGGCGTGACCACGGTTTCGGTCGGGCCGTAGCCGTTGGTGAAGAACTGCGGACGCAACGCGGCTTTGACCTGTTCGAAGGTCTGCTCCGGCACCGCATCGCCACCGAAGCAGTAGATGCGCACCGGCGGCGGTGCGATGCCGCTGGCGGCGGCGTACTCGGCGAGTTGTTTGAGATAGGCCGGCGGGAAGCAGGCGATGGTCACGCCGTAATCGTGCAGGGCTTGATAAGTCTGCTCCGGAGTCCACAGACAACCGTCGCGAATCACCAGACGACCGCCGCTGTACAAGGTACTCAGCCAGCGTTCGTGAGCGCCGTCGAAAGCGAACGACATGAAGTGCAACTCGCAACTGCTCGCGTCCATTTCGTACAGCTCGGCGATGGCCTGGCAATGCATGCTCAGCGGTCCCTGCGTCACGGCAACGCCTTTCGGCCGTCCGGTGGAACCGGAGGTGTAAACCAGATAGGCCAGGCTCTGCTCGTGAACATCGCAGACCGGGGCCGCGTCACTGTAAAGACTGCGATCGAGCTGATCGATTTCCAGGCGCAATACGCCATGCGGCGCCGGTAACGTCGCGCGCAGGCTGGTTTGCGTCAGCAGCAGGGCCATGCGCGAATCTTCGATCATGTACGCCAGACGCTCCGGCGGGTAATCGATGTCCAGCGGTACGTACGCCGCACCGCTCTTGAGCACGGCGAGGAAACTCACCAGCATTTCCAGCGAGCGCGGCAACGCCACGCCGATCACCACTTCCGGCCCGGCGCCGTGGGCGATCAGGCACTGCGCGAGTCGATTGGCCTGCCGCTCCAGCTCTGCGTAGGTCAGGCTTTCGCCGGCGCATTGCACCGCGATCGCGTCGGGCTGCTGTTGCGCATGACGGCTGATCAACTCCGGCAACAGGCGCGGCTCATGGCGGTGCGCCGGCTCCGCGCTCCAGGCCTGCGCCGCTTGCCATTGCTCGGCGGACAGACGCTGCAAATTGCCCAGTCGCTCATACGGCGCGGCCATCATCGCCGCGAGGGTGTTTTCCAGGGTCAGGCGAATGCCTTGCACCGCCTCGGCGCTGAAGTGGCTGCGCAGGTA
The DNA here is from genome assembly GCF_004307585.1 of Pseudomonas sp. Sample_20. Classification (NCBI taxonomy): domain Bacteria; kingdom Pseudomonadati; phylum Pseudomonadota; class Gammaproteobacteria; order Pseudomonadales; family Pseudomonadaceae; genus Pseudomonas; species Pseudomonas sp. Sample_20. The sequence continues at coordinate 4,677 of NZ_RCOA01000025.1, forward strand.
CAGGTACTCGATCGACAATTCATCGCCGAGCATCACCGCAAGGTCCATCGGCACGTTGGTCACGCCGTGGCCGATGGATTTGCCGAAGGTCAGCTCAGTGTCGGTTTCTTCCTGCAAGCGCTCGTCGATCGGGAAGTTCTCGAATACCACGATGCTGTCGAACAGCGCCTGACCACCGAGGTTCGACCAGCGCTGCACATCGGCCAGCGGCGCCTGGGAGTAATCACGAATGTCGAGGTTGTAGGCCTGCACTTCGCCCAGCCAGTCGGCCAGGCGCTGATCGGCCTGTGGGGTCTGAATGATCGGTAAGGTATTGATGAACAGGCCGAGCATGTTGCCGACGTTCGGCAGGCTTTCCGGACGCCCCGATACGGTGGCGCCGAAGGTCACCGTCTGCTGGCCGGTGTAGCGTTGCAACAGCAGCAGCCACGCGCCCTGAATCAACGTGTTCGGGGTGATGCGCAAGTCGCGGCAGAACTCCAGCAGACGCGCGGTTTGCGCTTTGTCCCAGTTCGAATAGATCGCATCGTGACCGGCTACGTCGGCACTGTGACGCGGGTGCATCGCCTGACTCAGCGCGGTCGGTTCGTTGACCACCGCCAGACGCGCCTTCCAGAACAGCTCTTGGGCATCCTGATCCTGCGCCTGCAACCAGGCGATGAAGTCGCGATAGCGGCCGTTTTCGCCAGTCACCTCGCCCGTGGAGTAGTACTGCAAGACCTCGCCGAACAACCGCGAACTGCTCCAGCCATCCATCAGAATGTGGTGGCTGGTCCAGATCATCTGGTACTGCTCGTCGCCCAGCTGCAGCAGGGTCACCCGCTGCAATCGCGCTTCGGACAAGTCGAAGCCCAGCGCGCGGTCGGCACTGGCAAATTCGGCAATCGCCGCCTCGCTGCAGTCCTGCCCACGCCAATCGAGCACCTGCATCTGCAACGGCGCTTGGCGATGCACTACCTGCAGCGGCTTGGCCAGCCCATCCTGCCAATGGAAACTGGTGCGCAGGATCGCCTGACGGACAATGATGAATTCCCAGGCCTTGCGGAAACGCTCCACGTCGAGGCCCTTGATCGGCAGGCTGACCTGTTGCACGTAAAGGCTGCTGCCGTTATCCGACAGGGTGTGGAAGAGCATGCCTTCCTGCATTGGCGACAGCGGATAGACGTCTTCGATCAGCTCCGCCGGCACCGGCAAGGCATCGAGTTGCGCCTGATCCAGTTGCGCCAACGGATAGTCGGCGGCGCTGGCGGATTGCGCGTCTGCATGCGAAACCACTGCGGCCAGTTTCTGCACCGTCTGCTGCTGGAACAGGTCCTTGGGCGTGAAGCAAATGCCCTGCTGCCGCGCGCGGCTGACCAGTTGAATCGAGATGATCGAATCACCGCCGAGGGCGAAGAAATTGTCGGTCACGCCGATCTGCTCGATCTTCAGAATGTCCTGCCAGACCTCGGCCAGTTGCTGCTCCAGCGGCGTCGACGGCGCGACGTAATCGCGTTGTGCCTGGCTGGCATCCGGTGCCGGCAAAGCCTTGCGATCAAGTTTGCCGTTGGGTGTCAGCGGCAATTGTTCGAGGAACAGCCACTGCGCCGGCACCATGTAGTCCGGCAGATGCGCCTTGAGCGCGGCTTGCAACTCAGCACTCAGCGCGTCCAGTTGCGCGGGGCTTTGATCGGCCTCGGCCGGTACCACATAAGCCACCAGTTGCTGGCCGCCAACGCCGTCCACCGCCAGCACCACGCCTTCGCGCACGCTGGCCTGGGCCAGCAGACGCGCTTCGATTTCACCCAGTTCAATACGGAAGCCACGCACCTTGACCTGATGGTCGATGCGGCCGACGTATTCGATACGGCCGTCGTCCATGAAACGCGTCAGGTCGCCGGTGCGGTACATACGCTCGCCGTTGCTCGCCAACGGGTTGGGCACGAAACGTTCGGCGGTCAGGCCCGGGCGCAACAGATAGCCACGGGTGATGCCCTCACCGGCCAGATACAGCTCCGCTGCGATGCCGACTGGCGCTTCCTGCAATTGCTCGTCGAGCAGGTACGCAGTGGTGTTGCGCAATGGCCGGCCGATATTGGCCTGGCCACCGAGTTCGCGACGGGTCCAGGTCGAATACGTGGTGTCTTCGGAAGGCCCGTACAGGTCGTATACGTGGGCAACCGAAGTCTCGCGGTACAGGGTGTCGACCAGCGCCTGCTTGAGCGGCTCGCCGGCCAGATTGATGATGCGCACGCCCGCCGGGATCTGGCCGATGCGTTGCAACGCGGCAATCGCCGACGGCACGGTGTTGATCAGGCGCACCTGATCACGCTCGGGCAAGTCCGCCAGCTCCAGGGCATTGCGCGCCATGACCACGGACCCGCCGCGCGCCAGGGTGACGAAAATCTCCCACACCGACAGGTCGAAGCACACCGACGTCGAGGCCAGCACGCCCTGCAGATCGTCCTCGCTGTAGACCTCGGCGGACCACTGGATCAGCGCCTGTACGTTGCGATGGGCGATGGCCACGCCTTTCGGTTTGCCGGTGGAACCGGAGGTGTAGATCACGTAGGCAAGATTGGCCGAGTCGGCGCGCGCCGGCAGGTTGTCCGGCGCTTGCGCGGCGAACGCCTCACCGCCGGCCTCGACCAGCACCACCTGCGCTTCGCTGGACGGCAGTTGCGCCAGCAAGGCTTGCTGGGTCAGCAGGACTTTCGCCTGACTGTCGTCGAGCATGTAGGCCACGCGGTCGGCCGGGTAGTCCGGGTCCAGCGGCACGTAGGTGCCGCCGGCCTTGAGCACCGCCATCAGGGCGATCACCAGTTCCGCCGAACGCGGCAGTGCCACGCCGACGCGCACTTCGGCGCTGACACCCAGCGTCACCAAATGCCGGGCCAACTGGTTTGCGCGCCGGTTCAGTTCGCCATAGCTCAGGGCCACGCCGGCATGACTCAACGCCAGTGCCTGCGGATGTGCTGCGACCCGTGCTTCAAAGCTCTGCGAAATCAACCGCTCGGCCGGATAAGCCGCGTGATTGTCGTTCCACTGCGCCAGCGTCTGCCGCTCGGCCAGCGGCAGCAGACCGATCTCGCCGAGTGCCTGCTGCGGCGCTGCGATAAATTGCTCCAGCACTTCACGCAAATGCGCCGCCAGAGCAAGCACGCTGCGCTCGGCAAAGTGCTCGGTGAGGTAGTTGAAATCGAGGTTGAGCACTTCGCTGGCGCCAGCGATCAGGGTCAGGCCGTAGTTGGTCTGCTCGCGATGCTCCAGACCGGAAAAACGCAGCCCGCCCGGATTGGCCTCCAACGCGTCGGATACCGGGTAGTTCTCGAACACCAGCAAGGTGTCGAACAACGCTTCGCCACTCAATGCGGCCAGACGCTGAATGTCCTGCAAAGGCGTCTGTTCGTAGTCGCGCAACAGCAGGTTCTGGTCCTGCACGCTGCGCACCCAATCGCCGACGCTGAGGCTGGCCTGCGGGCTGGCGATCACCGGCAGAGTATTGATAAACAGCCCTAACTGTTCTTCGATGCCCGGCAAATCCACCGGACGCCCGGATACCGTAGCGCCAAACGCCACCGTGGCCTGCCCGGTGTAGCGCTGCAACACCAGCAGCCACGCGGCCTGCACCAGGCTGTTGAGGGTCACCTGTTGCTGACGGGAGAAGGCGTTCAGACGCTGGGTCAACGCTTCGTCGAAATGCAGACGATGCATCTGTTTGCCCGGCCCCGGCACGGTGCGTCCGTGGCAGGCCGAGGCCAGTCGGGTCGGCTCGTCGAGTTCGGCCAGTTGCCCGCGCCAGAATTCCTGCGCCCCAGCCTTGTCCTGGCCCTGCAGCCAGACCAGAAAATCGCGATAGCGACCCTGCGCGCTCGGCACCGACTGGCCGGCGTAATCCTGCAGCACCTCGCCGAACATCCGCGAGTTGCTCCAACCATCCATGAGGATGTGGTGACAAGTGAAAATCAGTCGATGGCGATCGTCGGCAGTGCGCAGCAGGCACAGGCGCAACAGCGGCGGATTCTGCAGATCGAAGCCGCGTTCGCGGTCGGCCTGCGCCCGTGCTTCAAGCACTGCTGGCAGATCAGCGGCATCGCGCACATCGACTTCCGGCATTTCCAGGGTCAGTTGGCGATTGATCACCTGCAACGGCGCGTCGAGGCCATCGCGGCCCCAGATGAAACCGGCGCGCAGCACTTCATGGCGATCGACCACCCGCTGCCAGGCTTGCTGAAACCGCGCGACGTCGAGGCCGTCGATGTCCAGCAGCATCTGATAGACGTAGGCGCTGGGGTCGGCGTCGTACAGGCTGTGGAACAGAATGCCCTGCTGCATCGGCGCCAGCGGATAAATGTCCTCGATGCGCTGGGCGGCAATCGGCAGGCTGTCCAGATGCGCCTGGGACAAACCGGCCAGCGGCACATCGGACGGCGTGAGGCCGCCCGCATGGCTAAGGCAGTGGTCGATCAATTCGCTCAGCGCCACTTCGTAGGCGCGGGCCAGCGCGGCGATGGTCGCCTCCTCGAAGACGTCGCTGCTGTAGGTCCAGGTCAGGCTCAACTGGCCCTGATAAACCCGGCCATCGATGGTCAGCCAGTTGGCCATCGGCGCGTTTGCGTCCTGACCGGCGCCCTTGTCTTCGGTGGCAGGCCGCCACAAGGCGTCTTCGTCGAAGTTGTTATCGAACTGCCCGAGGTAGTTGAACGTCACCTGCGGTTGCGCCAGTTCACGCAGCGCCGCTTGTGCTTCGGCGGTGCCGAGATAACGCAACAAGCCATAGCCGATGCCCTTGTTGGGGATCGCGCGCAGTTGCTCCTTGATGCCTTTGATCGAGCTTTCCAGGCTGGCGTTTGGTGTCAGGCGTACCGGGAACATGCTGGTGAACCAGCCCACAGTGCGGCTCAGGTCGATGTCATCGAAGAGGTCTTCGCGGCCATGGCCTTCGAGCTGCACCAGCGCACTGTCGCTGGCGGTCCACTCGCAGAGCACCCGCGCCAGTGCGGTCAGCAGCAGGTCGTTGACCTGAGTGCGGTAGGCCGCCGGGGCCTGTTGCAGCAATTGGCGGGTACGTTCGGCATCCAGTCGCGTGTCGACGCTGCGTTCGAAGCGGTTGTTCAACTGGCCCTGCGGATTATCCAGCGGCAAACCGAGCGGCGCATCGCGCAACTGTTCGCGCCAGTAGCTCAGTTCGCTGCCCAGCGCCGCGCTGCGCGCATGTTCTTGCAGGCGCACGCCCCAGTCCTTGAACGCGCTGGTCTTGGCCGGCAGATGCACGCGCTGTCCGCTGCTGATCTGCTGATAGGCGCTTTGCAGGTCTTCGAGCAGGATTCGCCACGACACGCCATCGACCACCAAGTGATGAATCACCAGCAACAGACGCTGACTGGCGTCCGGCAAATCGATCAGCGCCGCGCGGATCAGCGGGCCGTTGTGCAGGTCGAGGCTGCGTTGCAGGTCCAGGCACAGCGCTGGCAATGCCGCGCTGTCGTCCAGCGTGAAAGTGCGTAACAACACTTGTGGCTGATCCGCCGCGCCGTGGCTTTGCTGCCAACCCTGCTCGGTTTGGCGATAACGCAGACGCAAGGCGTCATGCTGTTTTTGCACCTGCGCCAGGGCCTGTTGCAGCGCCGCGGCTTGCAGGGTTTTCGCCGGGGTCAGCAGGATCGACTGGTTCCAGTGGTGGCGCGCCGGGATGTCGCTGTGGAAAAAATACTGCTGGATCGGCGTCAGCGGCGCGTCGCCAAGCACTTCGCCCTGCTCCGTCTGCACCGCGTCGCTCTGCTGCGCCACAGTGGCCAAGCGCTGCACGGTCTGATGCTGAAAAATGTCCTTGGGCGTAAAGCGAATGCCGGCCTGCCGCGCGCGGCTGACCACTTGAATCGAGATGATCGAATCGCCGCCCAGCTCGAAGAAATTATCGTGAAGCCCGACCCGCTCGACCTTGAGCACGTCCTGCCAGATCTCCGCCAGACGCTGTTCCAGTTCGCTGCGCGGCGCCGCGTATGCTTCTTGCACCTGCGCAACGTCCGGCTGCGGCAGTTGTTTGCGATCGAGCTTGCCGTTGGCGGTCAGCGGCAGCCGGTCGAGGAACGCCCAACTGACCGGAACCATGTAATCCGGCAGGGTTTCGCGCAGGTGCACCTTGATCGAATCACGCAGCGCGCCCTGCTCGTCCGCGTCCAGCATCTCGTTGGGTACGACCCAGGTCGCCAGTTGTTGACCGCTGAGACCGTCCACCGCCAGCACCACCGCTTCGCGCACCTGTGGATGCTTGAGCAGTTGCGCTTCGATTTCGCCGAGCTCGATGCGGAAACCACGGATCTTCACTTGGTGGTCGATACGACCGATGTACTCGATCACCCCGTCGCCGCGCAGCCGTGCGAGGTCGCCGGTACGGTACAGACGCTGGCCGGCCTTGCGGTTGAACGGGTCGGGCACGAAGCGGGTGGCGCTCATGCCGGCCTGATTCAGATAACCACGGGCCAGACCGGCGCCAGCGATGTACAACTCACCGATGCAGCCTTGCGGCACCAGATTCAGCGAGCTGTCGAGCAAGTACCACGACAGGTCGACAATCGGTGCGCCGATCGGGCTGCTGTGATTGCTCTGCAGATCCGCCAGCGACAACGGCCGGTAAGTCACGTGCACGGTGGTTTCGGTGATGCCGTACATGTTGATCAGCGTCGGCGCGCGGTCGCCAAAACGCTCGAACCACGGACGCAGATTCTGTACTTCCAAAGCCTCGCCGCCGAACACCACGTAACGCAGGGCATTGCTGCGCGGGGATTCACAGGCGACCTGCATCAACGGCTTGAACGCCGACGGTGTCTGGTTCAGCACCGTGACATTTTCATCGCACAGCAGCGTGTAGAAATCCTCTGGCGAACGGCTGACATCGTGGGGCACCACCACCAGTTTGCCGCCGTACAACAGCGCGCCGAAAATCTCCCACACTGAAAAGTCGAACGCGTAGGAATGGAACAGCGTCCAGCTGTCCTGCGCGCCGAAATCGAACCAGTGCGCGGTAGCGCTGAACAGGCGCATCACGTTGCCGTGCGGCAGCAACGCGCCCTTGGGTTTGCCGGTGGAACCGGAGGTGTAGATGACGTAGGCCAGATTGTCCGGCGTGGTCAGGCATGGCGGGTTGCTTGCGATGCCGTGTTCCGGCGCCTGATTCAGATCGAGGCAGATCAGCCCCGGCGGCACCGGCAATTGCCCGAGCAAATGCCCCTGGGTCAACAGCAAGTGAATGCCGCTGTCGTCGATCATGTAGCTCAAACGGTCATCCGGGTAGCTCGGGTCCAGCGGCACATAGGCGCCGCCCGCTTTCAGCACCGCGAGAATGGCGACGATCATGTCCAGCGAACGCTCCACCGCAACGCCGACGCGCACGTCCGGGCCGACGCCCTGCTTGATCAGCGTATGCGCCCACAGGTTGGCGCGGTGATTGAGCTCGGCGTAGGTCAGGCGTTGCCCGGCACAGCTCACCGCCACCGCATCGGCATGCCGCTCGGCCTGGAGCTCGATGGCTTGCTGGATGCACTGGCTCAGCGGTTGTTCAATCAGCGGCGGATTCCATTGCGCCAACAGCTGTTGCTGCTGGCCTGCATCGAGCATTGGCAACTGGCCGATACGCTGGCTCGGCTCGGCGACGATCGCTTGCAACAACGCGGTCCAGTGCTGCGCCAGGCGCTCGATGGTCGCTGCGTCGAACAGGTCAGTGGCGTACTTGAGTACCGCTTCGATGCCGTGGGCCTGTTCGGTGGTGTTGAGGGTCAGGTCGAATTGCGCGGTCTGGCTCTGCCATTCCAGCGGTTCGATGTTCAGGCCGTTCAGGCGCGTGGCGACGCTCGCACGGCGCTCGGCCTGGTGGTTGAACATCACCTGGAACAGCGGACTGTGGCTGAGGCTGCGGCCCGGTTCCAGCGCTTCGACCAGTTGCTCGAAGGGCAAGTCCTGATGCGCCTGCGCCTCCTGCGCCGTCTGTTTGACCTGACGCAGCAGCTCGATAAACGGCAGCTCTGCGTCGATGTCCGCCTTGAGCACCTGGGTGTTGACGAAGAAGCCGATCAGGCGCTCGATTTCCACCCGGCCACGGTTGGCCACCGGCACGCCGACACGGATGTCGCTTTGCCCGCTGTAGCGATGCAGCAAGGCCTGAAACGAAGCCAGCAGCAACACGAACAGGGTGACGTTTTCCTGCCGGGCAAAGGCCTTGAGGGCATGGCTCAGCGCCGGATCAAGAATCAGGTTATGGCTGGCGCCGGCAAAGCTTTGATCGACCGCGCGCGGGCGATCCAGCGGCAGTTCCAGCACCGGTTGTTCGCCGCCGAGCTTTTCCTGCCAGTAGGCCAGTTGGCGCTCCTGCTCACCGGCCTCCATCCACTGGCGCTGCCACAAGGCGTAATCGGCATATTGAATTGGCAGGGCCGGCAGACCGGCGTCGTGACCGAGGTTGAAACCGGCATAGAGCTGCACCAGTTCCTCGATCATCACTTGCAGCGACCAGCCATCGGAAACGATGTGGTGCAGGGTCAGCACCAGCACATGCTCAGCGGGGCTGACCTGCAGCAGCGCGGCCCGCAGCAACGGGCCGCGCTGCAGATCGAAAGTCTTCTGGCTCTGGGTCTGAACGAAAGCCTCGATCGAGTGCTCCGGGTCATGCGCCAGATCAGCGCTCAGGTGATGAATATCGAGGGTAAAAGGTCCTGCGGGCAGGACCACTTGCAAGGGTTGCGCGCTGTCTTGAGAGAACACCGTGCGCAAGGTTTCGTGGCGTTCGATCAGCGCCGCAATGCTGCGTTCCAGTGCCGGCACATCCAGCGGCCCTTGCAAGCGCAGGGCCGTCGGAATGTTGTAGGCCGCGCTGTGCGGTGCCCACTGCCAGAGGAACCACTGGCGCTGCTGAGCGTAGGACAGCAGCAACGGCTCTTCAGCCGTGCGCTTGAAAACCGGGGCAATGTCAAAGAGGTTGACGCCTTTCTGCTTGAGCAGAACCGCCAGAGCCTTTCTTTGCTTAGCCGAAAGTTGTCCTACCGACTCGATTAACTCTTGCACGCGTTTTTCCCTCTCAAGAAATCAGTTTTTCCAGATCATCGAGGGATAGACGTTTGAGGGCCTCCAGTGATTTAGCCAATTCATCCTGAACGGGCGACATTTCGACGCGCAGCGCTTCGATCCGCGCGCAGAAATCCTTGAGGGTATCGGTTTCGAACAACGCCTTGAGCGGCACCTTGTCGCCCAGACGTTCCTGCACCCGGGTCACCACCAGCGTCGCCAGTAACGAATGGCCGCCGAGCTGGAAGAAGTTTTCCGCCAGCCCTACCCGCTCGACTTCCAGCACTTCCTGCCAGATCGTCGCCACCTCCCATTGCAGATCGCTTTGCGGTGCCTGGTATTGCTCCTGCGTCGGGCTCTCGCCCAACGCCATCAGCGCCTTGCGATCGAGCTTGCCGTTGGGCGTCAGCGGGATCGCGTCGATCAGGTGCAGATGCCCCGGCACCATGTGCGCCGGCAAGCGACTGGCCAAGGCATTGCGCACCCGCTCGGCCAGCGTCGACCGCTCGCTGTCCGGCGCGGCGACGAGGTAGGCATGCAGGTGTTTGCCAGCGGCGCCGTCCTGCGCCAGTACCACCGCCTCAAGGATATCGTCGAGTTCCAAGAGGCGCGCTTCGATCTCGCTGAGTTCGATGCGGAAACCGCGAATCTTCACTTGATGGTCGGCGCGACCGATGTACTCGATGTTGCCATCGTCGCCCTGGCGCACCAGATCGCCGGTGCGGTACAGGCGCTCGCCGTTGCTAGCGTAAGGATTCGGCACAAAGCGTTCGGCGGTCAGCGCGGCACGACGCAGATAGCCGCGCGTCACCCCGGCACCCGCCAGGTACAGCTCGGCCGCCACGCCCTCGGGCAGCACCTGCAACTGACTGTCGAGCAGGTGCGCCACGGTGTTGTCCAGTGGCCGGCCAATGTTCGCCCGGCCCTGCGGCGTGCGCAGGGTGAAGGTTGAATAAGTGGTGTCCTCCGACGGCCCGTAAAGATCGTAGACCTGCTGCACCTGAGTGCTGGCGTAGAGGCTGTCGACCAGACTCTGCTTGAGCGGTTCGCCGGCCAGATTGATGGTGCCGACCGAAGTCGGGATCTGCCCAGCGCGCTGCAACGCGGCAATCGCCGACGGCACGCTGTTGATCAGCGTGACCTGATCGCGCGCCGGCAAATCGGCCAGCGCCAGAGCGTTGTCGGCCAGCACCAGGCAGCCACCGCAGGCCAGCGTGACAAAGATTTCCCACACCGACAGGTCGAAGCAGATCGACGTCGAAGCGAGCACGCCGCGCAATTGTTCTTCGCGATAGACACCCGCTGACCACTGAATCAGCGCCGACAGATTGCCGTGGCTGATCGCTACGCCTTTCGGTTTGCCGGTGGAACCGGAGGTGTAGATCACGTACGCCAGATTTTCAGCCGCGAGGTTAACCAGTGGCGCAGTGGCCGGGTATTCGCTGGCGACGTTCTCGTCCACCAGCAGCACCTGCGCACTCAAGGTTTCGGGCAGCATCGCCAAGGCCGCTGGCTCAGTGAGCAAAACAGCGGCGCGGCTGTCGTCGAGCATGTGCAGCAAGCGTTCCTGCGGGTAATCCGGATCGAGCGGTACGTAGGCGCCACCGGCCTTGAGGATCGCCAGCAAGCCGACCAGCATGTCCGGCGTGCGGCGCATGCACACGCCGACGCGCACTTCCGGCCCGACGCCCATGCCTTGCAGCTTGTGCGCCAGACGATTGGCCCGGGTATCGAGGTCTTGGTAAGCGATGGACTGCTCAGCGAACAGCACCGCGTTCGCCTGTGGCTGTCGCTGCACCTGCGCGGCGATGTGCGCCAGCACTGTGCGTTGATCCGGCATGGTAACCGGCGCCTTGCCCCACTCGATCGCTTGTTGCCGTTGTGGCTCGGCGAGCAGTTGCAGCGCGCCCAGCGGCTGTGTGGCGTCGGCGAGGAACTGCTCGAGCAGGCCTTGCAGCTGCGCACTCAACGCGCGGATCGCTTGAGCGTCGAAGCTGGCCTGATCGAAACTCACGCCCAGACTCAGCTCACGGCCGGTGATCGCCACCAGGGTCAGCGGATAATTGGTCTGCTCCTGACGGCGGATCGCCGAGAATTTCAGGCCGGTCTGCGGACCCTGAGCCAAGGCCTCGGCCATCGGGTAGTTTTCGAACACCAGAATGCTGTCGAACAACGCCCCGGCGCCCATACCGGCCCAGCGCTGAATGTCATACAGCGGCGTGTGTTCGTGCTCGCGCAAGGCCAGGTTGAGGTCTTGCACCTGTTGCAGCCATTGGCTGACGCCGATCTCCGGCGATGGCGCCGCCACCACCGGCAAGGTGTTGATGAACAGGCCGATCTGCTGCTCGACACCCGGCAAATCCGTCGGCCGCCCGGCGACAGTCGCGCCGAACGCCACGTGATCCTGGCCCGTATAACGCTGCAACAGCAGCAGCCACGCCGCTTGCACCAGCGTGTTGAGCGTGACTTTCTGCTCGCGGGCGAAGCGGTTGAGATCGGCGGTCAGCGGTTCGCTGAACACATGCTCGTGATCGGCATAGCCGCTGGCCGCGTGCCTGACCGGCATGGCACTGGCCAGTCGCGTCGGCTGTTCAATGTCCGCCAGCGCTGCGCGCCAGAACTGCCGACTGGCTTGCTGATCACGCTGGCCGAGCCATTCGATGTAATCGCGATAACGCCCCTGCCCTGCGCTCGGCGTGATGCCGGCGTAACGTTGCAGCACTTCGCCGAACAACTGCGAAGTGCTCCAGCCGTCCATCAGGATGTGATGGCAGGTGTAGATCAGGTGATGAGTGTGCTCATCGATGCGCACCAACGTCACGCGCAACAGCGGTGCGTCGAGCAGATCGAAGCCACGTTGCAAATCTTCAGCGGCAAGATGATCAAGCGCTGAATCCAGGCCAGCGCGACCGCGCCAGTCCTGCACCTGCCACGGCATCTGCACACGGCTGCGCACCACTTGCACCGGCGCGGCGGCATCCTGCGGCCAGACGAACGCCGTGCGCAAAATGTCGTGGGCATCGACGGTCTGCTGCCAGGCCTGGCGGAAGCGCTCGGCGTCGAGCTGCTCGACGTCGACGCGCAGCTGATTGGTGTAGGCCGGGCTGTCCGGCTCGTTGCGGCTGTGGAACAGAATGCCTTGCTGCATCGGCGACAGCGGGTACAGATCGACGATGTCACGCGGCGCCATCGGCAATGCCGACAGCTGCGCCTGGGTCAGGTTGGCGAGGTTGAAATCCGAGGGTGTCACGCCACCGGCCGCGCTGTCGCAGCAATGTTCGATCAGGCGTTGCAGTTCGCGGCGATAGGCCTCGGCCAACGCCTCGATGGTCTCGACGCGGTACATGCCGCTGCCGAAGGTCCAGGTCAGTTCCAGCTCACCGCCGAGAACCTGACCGTCAACACTCAGCCAATTGCCCAGCGGCGCTTGCCCATCCTGATTGGCGCCGGTGCTGTCAGCGCTTGGCAGGAACAACGCGCCTTGCTCGGCGCTGAACGCGCCGTCGAACTGACCGAGGTAATTGAAGGTCACCCGTGGTTGCGCCAGCGTCTGCAACTCGGCTGCACGCGTGAGGTAACGCAGCACGCCATAACCGATGCCTTTGCCCGGCACGGCGCGCAGTTGCTCCTTGATCGCGCACAGCGACGCAGCGGGATTGGCCTGCGGAGTCAGGCGCACCGGGTACAGGCTGCTGAACCAGCCGACCGTGCGGCTCAGGTCGATGTCGTCGAACAGGTCTTCACGACCATGGCCTTCGAGCTGGATCAACACCGACGGCTGCTCGCTCCAGTCACACAGCACCCGCGCCAATGCGGTCAGCAACAGGTCGTTGATTTGCGTGCGGTAGGCCGCCGGGGCGACTTTCAATAGCTTGTCGGTCAGTGCCGGGCTCAGGCGCGTACTGGCGCGAGCGGCCTGGGCGCGGGTCTGGCTGTCCACGGCGAAATCTTGTGGCAGTGCCGCGTCGTCGCCCGCCAGGATCTGCTGCCAGTAAGCACTTTCGCCAGCCAGCGCTTCACTCTGCGCATAACGATGCAACTGCTCGGCCCAGTTGTGCAGCGAACTGCTCTGGCCTGGCAACATCGGCGCCGTCCCCGCCGCCAATGCCTGGTAAGCCTGCTGCAAGTCCTCCAGCAGAATGCGCCACGACACGCCGTCGACCACCAAGTGATGAATCACCAGCAACAAACGCTGCTCGGCATTCGGCAGAGTGACCAGCACCGCGCGCAGCAACTGCCCGCGGTGCAGATCGAGGCTGCGCTGCGCCGCGTCGGCCACGGCCGGCAACGCATCGAGACTGTCCAGTTCGCGCAGCCAAAGCAGTTCGGCATCGCGCTGAGCCTGCGGCAACGCCTGCCAGCTATCGCCCGACTGCACAAAGCTCAAGGCCAAGGCCTCGTGCTGTTCGACCAACGTCGCCAGCGCCTTGCGCAAATGCACGGCGTCCAGCGCCAGGGTCGGTTGCAGCATTACCGACTGGTTCCAATGCTGGCGCTGGGCAATCGGCGTCTCGAAGAAACGCACCTGAATCGGCAGCAACGGCAACGGCCCGCGAGCCACTGGTGCCGCGACGGCAGCCGGTTTGGCTTCGATCAGTTTGGCCACAGCAGCCAGTTGGCCGATGGTCTGTTTTTCGAACAACTGCTTGGGGCTGAGCTTGATGCCCTGGCGCTTGGCCCGGGCGATGATCTGCAAGCTGAGGATCGAGTCGCCACCCAGTTCGAAGAAGTTATCGCTGCTGCCGACCCGCTCGAGCTTGAGCACTTCGGCCCAGATCGCGGCGAGTTTTTCCTCGATCTCACCGACCGGCGCGACGAACTGCTGGCTGACCACGCCGGGCACTGGCAAGGCACGCTTGTCGAGTTTGCCGTTGGCAGTCAGCGGCAGCTTTTCCAGCAACAGCAACTGCGCCGGCACCATGTAATCCGGCAGCCGCGCCTGCAATTGCTCGCGCAGATCCTGCGCCTGCACCTTCGCGCCCACTGCCGGCACGCACCACGCCAGCAGTTGCAGGCGCGCCGGGTCGTCATCCAGTGACAGCGCGAGCACGGCGGCTTCGCTGACACCGTCGAGACTGAGCAACACCCGCGCGACTTCCGCAGGCTCCACACGGTAGCCGCGCACTTTGACCTGATCGTCGGCACGACCGATGAACTCCAGCGCCTGTTCGCGATTGCGCCGGACCCGGTCGCCACTGCGGTACACCCGCGCGCCGGGGTTCCCAAACGGATCAGGCAGGAAACGCTCAGCGGTGAGCCCCGGCTGATTCAGGTAGCCAAGGGCAACGCTATCGCCACCGATGTACAACTCACCGGCAACCTGATCGGCCACCGGGTTGAGCACATCGTCGAGCACATAGACATGGGCACCGGCCAGCGCTGTGCCGATTGGAACACTGCGCGCCTGCGCGGCGAGTTCTTCGACCTCATGGGTCAGCACGCCCACGGTGGTTTCGCTCGGGCCATAGTGATTGATCAGGCGACAGCCCGGTTTAAGTTGCTGCACACGCTCGACCAGCGCCGGCGAACAGGCTTCGCCGCCGGCGATCAGTGCGTGTTCCGGCAACACATCGGCAGGCTTGGCCGCCTGCAACAGCGCGGCGAGATGCCCGGGAACGATTTTCAGCACGCCAACGCGATGACGGGCCATGTATTCGGCAAAGCGGTCCGGGTCGAAGCCGAGTTCTTCCGGCAGCACATGCAGCAGTCGGCCCGAGCACAACGCACCGAACAGCACGGTGAAGCCAAGGTCGGCGGCGATGGTCGAGACCAGCGCCATGCTTGCCTCGGGCGCCGGCGCCAGACGCTCGAGTACGCCGCGCACATAACCGCCCAACGCGCCGTGGCTGACCAGTACACCCTTCGGTTGCCCGGTGGAACCGGAGGTGTGAATCACGTAGGCCGGCGACTGCGCATACAGCGTCAGTTCAGGCGCGGACGTCGGCAGCGAGTGCCATTGCCCCGGTGCAAACTCCAGACCCTGACAGCCCTCAGCCGCCAATTCGCTGAGCCGTGCGTCGCCTTCAGCACCGATCAGCGCCCGGGCCTGGGCAGCGCCGAGCATCTGTTGCAGGCGCGCGCTTGGCGCCTTGATATCGAGTGGCATGTACACCGCGCCTGCCTTGAGAATCGCCAACAGGCAAGTTAGCCAGTCCAGCGAACGCTCCAGCAGCACCGCCACCGGATCGCCGACATCGACGCCCTGCGCACGCAAATAATGGGCGAGACGATTGGCTTGTTCATCCAGCGCCTGGAAAGTCACCGTTTGCTTGAGATCCCGAGCGGCCAACGCCTGCGGCTGCCGGGCCACTTCACGCGCCCAGTGTTGCAACACCGTCAACGCCGGTTCGCGTTGGCTGGCAAGCGCAGCAGGCCGTGGTGTGGCAACCGTGTGCAGCGGCGCCTGCGGCGAGTTGAGCAACTGTGTAAACAGGTCCAGCAACATCGGCACAAGACCGGCGACCGTTTCCGCTCGATAGAGATCGCTGGCGTAGGTCATCTGGCCGTGGATCAGCGCGCCGTCGTCGGTGATATCCAAGGCCAGATCGAAATGCGTGCCGTCCTTGGCCAGCGGGTATTCGCTGACGGTCAGGCCGGGCAAGGCCATCGAGCGTTGTTTCTGCATGCCGACGTTCTGGTTGAACTTGGCCTGGAACAGCGGGTTGTGGCCCAGGGTGCGTTCGGCGACCAATTCGTCGACCAGTTGCTCGAACGGCAACTCCTGATGTGCCTGTGCGCCGAACGCCGCTTCTCGCACCTGCGCGAGCAAATCGGCGAAACTGCCGCGCTCATCGACCTGGCAACGCAGCACCTGGGTGTTGACGAAGAAACCGATCAGTCCCTCGACTTCGGCGCGGCCACGGTTGGCATTCGGCACGCCGACACGAATGTCGCGCTCGCCGGCCAGACGCGAAAGGAACAGCGAGAACCCGGCCAGCACCAGCATGAACAGGCTGATGCCCTGGCTGCGCGCGAAGACGTTGAGCTGCTGCGAAAGGTCAGCACCGAAATCGAAACTCAGGGTCTGTCCTGCAAAGCTTTGCGTCAGCGGTCGGGCAAAGTCCGGCGCCACTTCCAGCAGCGGATGTTCGTCGCCTAACTGCTGACGCCAGTAGTCGAGCTGGCGCTCGCCCTCGCCGGCCTCCAGCCAGCGCCGCTGCCAGATCGCATAGTCGGCGTATTGCAACGGCAGTGCTGGCAATTGCGGCTCGCGCTGCAAGCTGAACGCCTGATAGCACTGCACGAATTCCTTGACCATGACGTCCATCGACCAGCCATCGGAGACGATGTGATGCATGCTCACCACCAGCACGAATTCATCGTCGGCCAAGGCAAACAGGCTGGCGCGCAGCAACGGGCCGTGGCGCAGATCGAACGGTTGCGCGGTGACGTCTTGCACGTGTTGCGCGAGCAGTTCTTCGCGCTCTTGCGCGGCGGTGCCAGTCAGATCGAAGCGTTGCAGCGCAATACTTTGCTGCTCGAGAATCAGCTGATGCGCTTGATCGCCGTCGGTGTGAAACACCGTGCGCAACACTTCATGGCGCGCCAGCAGATGATCGAACGAGCGGCTCAGGGCCGACTCATCCAGCCGGCCTTTCAGACGCAAGCCAGCGGCCATGTTGTATGCGGCGCTGTGCGGTTCCAGTTGCCACAGGAACAGCAGGCGCTGCTGGGCGAACGACAGGGGAATCTGCGCACAGTCGTGGCGGCTGACCGGCAGCGGCAACAGGCTGAAATCCTTGCCCTCCTCGCGCAATTTGGCCAGAAACAGCCGACGCTGTTCCAGCGGCAGGCCGACGAACCTTTTTGCAATACGTTCCGCCATCGTGCCGCTCATATTTCTTCTCCTTGCAAAGCATTCATGAACTGATCCAGGTCGGACCAGTCGTCGTCGCCGCTCGTCTCGGCCAGTTGCCCGAGCACCTCGGCGAGATCCGCCAGCAGCGGTTTTTCGAACAGGCTGCGCAGCGGCAGCACCACGCCCATCTGCTCCTTGACCCGGGCAATCACCTGCGCGGCCAGCAACGAATGGCCGCCCAGTTCAAAAAAGTGATCGTCCAGGCCCACACGCGGCACGTGCAGCACCTCGACCCAGACCTGCGCCAGACACTGCTCGGCCGGCGATTGCGGGGCGCGGTAATCGCCCTGCAACTGCGCCGGATCCGGCGTCGGCAAGGCCTTGCGGTCGAGCTTGCCGCTCGGCGTCAGCGGCAGGTCCGCCAGCAACAGCAGATGCCCCGGCACCATGTAATCCGGCAGGCTGGCTTGCAGCGCAGCGCGGGTCTGCTGACGGAACGCCGTTTGCGTTGCCGCGCTGGCGAGCACCGCAGGTTCTGTCACCACGTAAGCGACCAGTTGCGCACCGCCGGCGAATGGCACCGCCAGCACCACTGCCTCGCGAACGCCCGGAGATTGCTGCAGGCGCGATTCGATCTCGCCCAGTTCGATGCGGAAGCCGCGAATCTTCACCTGATGATCGACCCGGCCGACGTACTCCAGCGCGCCATCGCCGCGCAGCCGCGCACGGTCGCCGGTGCGGTACAGGCGCTGACCGTCGGCAAACGGGTCGGCAATGAAACGCTCGGCGCTGAGGCTCGGTTGGCGCTGATAACCGCGCGCCAGAGCCGGCCCACCGATGTACAACTCGCCCACCGCGCCTTGCGGCAGCAGGTTCAGATCATCGTCGAGCACGTACAGACGCCGCGCTGCCAGTCCGTGGCCGATCGGCATGCCGCGCCACGACACGTCTTGGGCGGTCAGCGCGGTGCAGTCATGAATCGTCGAGACCACCGTGGCCTCGGTCGGGCCGTAGGTGTTGAGCAGGCGCACATGGCCGAGCCCGGCCTGTTGCCACAAGCGCAAACCGTCCACCGCCATGGCTTCGCCGCCGACGTGAATCTGCCGCAGCGCGCCGAAACTGGCCGGCGGTTTCGCCGCGTATTCCTGCACCAGCCAATACCAGTAGGCCGCCGGCAGGTCGGCCAGGGTGATGCTCTGATCGATGATCACCTGATGCAGCGTCGCGCTGTCCCACAACGGCGCATCGCGCATGACCACGCTGGCGCCATGGCACAGCGGTGGGAAAAACTGCTCGACGAAACCGTCGAAACTGCTGGTGGCAAATTGCAGAACACGGTCGCCTTCACGCAAATCGCTGTAGTCGATGGCGCGGGCAATGAACTCGCTCAGCGCGCCATGACTGACCGCCACCCCTTTCGGCCGCCCGGTGGAGCCAGAGGTGTAGATCACATAAGCGAGGTTGTCGGCTTCGACCGTGACCGGCAGGTTGTCGCTCTGCTCGCTGGCGGGCAACTGCTCCAGACACAGGCATTCGATGCCGTCGAGCGGCGGCAGGCTGGCGAGGCTTTGCCGGTCGCCGAGCAACAGTTTCAGGCCGCTGTCAGCGAGCACATGGCGCAAGCGTTCGGCCGGGGTTTGCGGATCCAGCGGCACATAGGCACCGCCAGCCTTGAGCACCGCCAGCAGCGCTACCGCCAATTCCAGAGAGCGCCCCAGCGCGACACCGACCAGCACGTCCGGGCCGACACCCTGTGCGCGCAGCTGATGGGCCAAGCGATTGCTGCGGCTGTTGAGTTCGTCGTAGCTGAATGCCGGCGCAGGCGCCGTGGCCAACAGCACCGCCGGCGCTTGCCCAGTGCGTGCGACTTGCGCTTCGAACAGGCTTTGCACGCTGGTAAACCGAGGCACGGGTGCAGTCGCTTGTATCAGCGCTTGCCGTTCGCTGTCGGCGAGCATCGTCACTTCGCCGATCAACTGCTGCGGATCACGGCACACCGACTGGAGAATGTTGCGCCAATGCCCAGCCAGCGCGGCAATGGTTGCGGCATCAAAAATATCCGTGGCGTAAGTGAAGGCAGCAAACAGTTGCTCGCCCTCCTCGCGGGTGTCGAGCATCAGGTCGCTGGTGGCCGCATGTTGCCGGCCGCTGCCGGCCAGTTGCTCCTCGCTCAGATAGCCCACGCGCAAACCCGAGGCGAGTTGCGCCTGGTGCAAATCGGTGACCAGCGGCTGGTGGTTGAACATCACTTGAAACAGCGGATTGTGGCTCTGGCTGCGCGCCGGTTGCTGGGCTTCGATCAAGGCGTCGAACGGCAGGTCCTGATGGGCCTGGGCGCCGAGGGCGGCCTGGCGCAGGTTCTGCAGCAACTCGGTGAACGGCGTTTGTGCGGTGACCACGCTGCGCAGAATCTGGGTGTTGACGAAGAAACCGATCAACCCTTCGGTTTCACTGCGGGTGCGGTTGGCAATCAGCCCGCCGACACGAATATCGGTCTGGCCGCTGTAGCGATGCAACAGGGTCTTGAACGCTGCCAGCAACACCACGAACAAGGTCACGCCCTGACGCTGGGCAAGATTTTTCAGTTCTTCGCGCAGGGCAGTGTCGATCACTGTTTCCAGGCGTGTGCCCTGATGGCTGGACTGCGCCGGATAGGCCCGATCGGTGGGCAACTCCAGCACGGGATGTTCGTCGCCCAGTTGCGTGCGCCAGTAGTCCAGTTGCCGCTCGCGCTCACCGGCCTCCAGCCAGCTGCGCTGCCACAGCGCATAGTCGCGGTAATGCACGGTCAACGGCGCCAGCGTCGGTTCACGCCCGGCGACCAGCGCGTCGTAAGTGCGCATGAATTCGTCGATCAGAATATTCATCGACCAGCCGTCGGCGATGATGTGATGCAGGGTCAGCAGCAACACATGTTCCTGCGCGGCCAGGCGCAACAGCCGTAGGCTCAGCAGCGGGCCGTTCTGCAGGTCGAAGGCCTGGGTCGCCTCGGCCATCATGTGCTGCTGCGCCAGCGGCCAGCGCTGGGCTTGGGGCAACTCGCTCAGGTCAGTCACGGGTAGTTTCAGTGGCTTAGGTTCGGCCACACACTGGAAGGCCCGCTCGCCATCCTGGCCGAAGGTAGTGCGCAAACATTCGTGGCGCGCCGCCAGACGACTGAAGGCCTGCTCCAGTGCCTCGACTTGCAATTCACCATCCAGACGCACCGCCATCGGCAGGTTGTAGGCGGCGCTGGTCGGCTCCAGTTGCCAGAGAAACCACATGCGCTGCTGCGCGTAAGACAGGCCATCACGCTCGGCGATGCCGTCGCATGCGGTCATGGGCAGCTGCGCAAAATCGATGCCCTCGCGGGCCATGCCGGCGAGGAACAGACGGCGTTTGTCCTGGGGCAATTCGATAAAGCGGCGGGCTAGTTTCTGTGCGTCTGCGGCATTCATGCGTGGAGTCCTTGCTGATCGGCGGCGTGACCTGGAGACCCGGTCGTATCAACAAGAACGAATGGCCCGCGCGATGATTTAGCGCGCCGGCGGCAATCGCGGCCCGACGGTACAAAGGCCAGACAGACAAATGCCGAAGCCGGTACAGGCCCGGATTCGGCATTTGAGTTGAAGGGTTGCGAACAGGTCAGCGCACGTCCTGCGAATGCCCCTCGGCCATCGCCACGATGACTTTGCGCGGCCCTTCGAACGGTGAGCGCGCGTGAGCCGAAAGCATGTTGTCGAGCATCAGCACATCGCCCTCCTGCCAGGGAAAACTGATCGCACAGTCGTCGAGCACCGCACGAATCTGCGCCAGCACTTCGTCTTCGATCGGCGAGCCGTCGCCGTAGTAGACGTTACGTGGCAGGTCTTCTTCGTCAACGATATCGAGCAGACTTTCGCGCACGTCCGCTGGCAGGTTGGAGATGTGAAACAGGTGCGCCTGATTGAACCAGACGTGGTCGCCGGTCACCGGGTGCACCGCCACCGCCTGACAGGTCTGCCGCGTGCGCAGCTCACCGTCGTCCTTCCATTCGCAGACAATGCCGTGGGCCTTGCAGTAGGCCTCGACAACTTCACGGTCTTCGGTGTTGAACACGTCTTCCCACGCCACGTCGAGGCCATTGCCGAAGTTGCGCACGTACATCAGGCCTTTGCTGACGAACCGCTCGCGGATCGCCACGGGGATGCGCCGGTAGACTTCGCGGCTGTCGGCAATCGGCGTCTCACCGCCGGACCTGGCAGCGATCATGCTGTAGAACCAGATCTTCATCGGCCAGTCGCGGGAATAGGCCTGCTCGTTGTGCAGCGGAATGCTCTGGTGCGCCGGGTATTCGGTGGAGGTGTACACGCCTTGGGTGACGTTGGTACGCGGCGTCGAGCCGAACTCGTAGTTCAGCAATGGATGGCCGAAATTCGCGGCGAACTGGCGGAACTGCTCGGCGCCATCGAGGCGAAAACCGCGAAATAGCACGCCACCGTCGCGCAGCAAATGCTCGTCGACCAAGGCCTTCAATTCATCGAATACCGCCAACAGATCGGTGTCGGCATCGCCCGCCTCGACCAACAGCGGCAAACTTCCGCGCTGCGGCAGCAATGGCCGCACGGAAAACCCCAGAGCAACAGCCATGACTGGCCTCCTGAAAATGATAGATGAGGCGCGTCTCAGAACGCCGGTTGCACGGCCTGCGCAAGGCGTCGGTGATGCACTTCCAGATGGCTCTTGATCGTGCGAATGACCCGCGCTTCATGTTCATGAATGAAGAAATGCCCGCCGGTCATCATGTCCACCGAGAAACTGCCCAGGGTCTCCTTGCTCCAGCCGATCAGTTGTTCGGTGGTGGCGCGGTCTTCCTTGCCACCGAGCACGTGCACCGGGCAATTGAGCAGGGGCCGCTCGGCAGGCGTGAAGCGCCCGCACATCATGAAATCGGCGCGCAGCACCGGCAGGGTCAGGCTCATCAGCTCTTTATTGGCGAGGACTTCTTCGCTGGTGCCTTGAAAGGTGCGCAACTGTTCGATGAGTTCTGCATCGCTGCGCGGTTCGGCAAAGCCGCGGTCGTAGTCGCTGCGCATGGTCGGTGCGGCGGTGCCGGAGGCGAACAGCGCCAGCGGCTCCGGCACACCCGACTCGCGAAAGGCATGGGCCAGTTCGCAGGCGAGCAACGCACCGAGGCTATGCCCGAACAACGCATAAGGGCCTTGCAGCCCCGGCTTGTGCTCGCGCGCCAGTTGCCGCGCCAGTGCGCGCATGTCGGTTTGCAGCGGCTCATCGAACCGCGCGCCACGCCCCGGCAGTTCCACCGGTTGCAATTGCAGCCACGTTGGCAGTTGACGCCGCCAGCGGCTGTAAACCATGGCGCTGGCGCCCGAATAGGGCAGGCACAGCAATGTCAGCTTGGTCACCGCGCTTTCCTTGAAAAATGTGTCTGCAAGAAAGACGGATCACTGGCCGGACAAATTAGTCGCCCGGCCGCTAAATTCCGCCGCCAGCCGCTCGTTGCCTGTTCAGGAAAAAACAACAATCGCGAGGGAATTACCGTGGAGCTGCAGAGCATTCTGGGCAAGTTGTTCGCCAACGCCGGCGCGGTCGGCATCGAGGGGGTTTTCCAGTTCATTTTCAGCGCGCAGCAGGCGTACTGGTACGACATCAAGACCAGCCAGCGCACGGAAGTCGGGCGCCATCCAAGCCCGGACGTGACCATCGAAGTCGCGGAAAAAGATTTTCTCGGGATCATGGCCGGCGTGGTCAACGTCGAGGAACTGTTCGCCAGCGGGCGCCTGAAGATCGGCGGCAACATGGGCCTGGCGACAATGCTGCCGCAGATCATCGACCACGCCCGCCAGGGAGGCGGCACGGTGGAAAAGGTCGACATGAACAAGCGCTACCCGACGCCGCCACGCTTCAGCGAAAAGCTCACTGCCGCGCTGCCTCGCCAGACCAGCGTCGAACGCCGTGCGCGCGCCGAGTTGAGCCGGCACGAATTCGAAACTCGTTATTTGCCCAACGGCATTCCGCTGGTGATCAGCAATGCCCTGCACGACTGGCCGTTGTTCAGCCTGAGCCGTGAGGAATCGCTGGTGCATTTTGCTGAACTGCAGGGCATCACCCGCCACGGCGATTACGTGAAGAAGACCTTTTCCACCGAGCGTGATTTCCGCTCGACCTCGATGGCCGAGTTCATCGCCTCGCTGGACAGCCCGGCAGTCAAAGGCGCCGACGGCGAGCCGCCGGCGTACATGGGCAACAACATCCTGCCCGCGCAATTGCTGCAGCAGATCCAGTACCCGCCCTACTTCGACACGTCGTTGTTCATTCCGCCACGTATCTGGATCGGCCCCAAGGGCACGCTGACGCCGTTGCACCGCGATGACACCGACAACCTCTTCGCCCAGGTTTGGGGCCAGAAGAAATTCACCCTCGCCGCGCCGCATCACCGCGAAGCGCTGGGCACTTGGTCGACAGCGCCCAAGGGAGGCCTGGATGGCTGCGATTTCAACCCGGACGCGCCGGACTATGAACGTTTCCCGGCAGCGCGGGAGGTGACGTTTTTGCGGGTGACGCTGGAGGCTGGGGATCTGCTGTTTTTGCCAGAGGGCTGGTTCCATCAGGTGGAGTCGGTGTCGACTTCGCTGTCAGTCAACTTCTGGGTCGACTCAGGACGCGGCTGGTAACCCGATCCCTTGCACTCGTCAGCTCCTACAACAGGATTTTTATTTCAAGTGACGGAAACTTTGGAACGCTGAAATCAGCA
The DNA here is from genome assembly GCF_004307585.1 of Pseudomonas sp. Sample_20. Lineage (NCBI taxonomy): Bacteria > Pseudomonadati > Pseudomonadota > Gammaproteobacteria > Pseudomonadales > Pseudomonadaceae > Pseudomonas > Pseudomonas sp. Sample_20. The sequence goes on from NZ_RCOA01000025.1 coordinate 28,244, forward strand.
CCACCGCCCCCGCCGCAATCGCCAGCCAGAATCCGCTGCGCGCGCCAAACGCATCGACCAGCGCGCCGGAACCGGCGGCGCCGATCGCCACGCCGATGCTCAGCCCGGTCACCAGCCAGGTCAGGCCTTCGGTCAGTTTGGCCGGCGGCACGATGCGTTCGATCAACGCCATCGCCACAATCAACGTCGGCGAAAAGAACAGCCCGGCGATAAATACCGCGATCGACAAGCCGAGGATGTTGCTCGCCAAGAGCAGCGGCAGCGTGGTCACTGCCGTCGCCACGCCGCCGTAGAGAAACAGGCGCGGCAGCGGCAGTTTCGAACGCATCGCACCGAAGGCGATGCCGGCCAGGCATGAGCCGATCGCGTATACCGACAAAACAATACTCGCCGCTGCCGGCTGCCCCTGATGTTGAGCGAAGGCGACGCTGACCACATCAATCACCCCGACGATCACGCCCATCGCCAGCATCAACGCCAGCAGCCATTGCACGTCGGTCGAGCGAATGATCGAGCCCTGATGCTGCGACTCCTGCCCGTGCACCGGTGGCTCGGTGCTGCGCTGGGCGACAAACGCCGTCACGCCAATGGCCAAGGCCAACAGCGCCGCCAGCGGCCCGGCCTCGGGAAACACCGCGACCGACAGGCCCACCGACAGCGGCGGCCCGACGATAAAACACACTTCGTCGAGCACCGACTCCAGCGCATACGCCGTCTGCAATTGCGGCTGGCCACGGTAGATCTCGGTCCAGCGCGCCCGCACCATCGCCGACATGCTCGGCATGCACCCGGCCAGCGCGGCGAACACGAACAACGTCCAGTCCGGCGCCTGCAAACGCGTGCACAGCAGCAACATCAATAACCCGCCGCCACCGGTCAGCGCTGCGATCGGCAGCACCCGCCCCTGCCCGTAACGGTCCACCAGACGCGATACCTGTGGCGCGCAAAACGCCGTGGCCAAGGCAAACGTCGCCGCCACCGCACCCGCCAGCGCATAACCGCCGTTCAACTGCGCGAGCATGGTGATCAGGCCGATGCCGGTCATGGAAATCGGCATGCGCGCCAGCATCCCGGCCAGCACAAACGCACGGGCGCCGGGGGCGGTGAACAATTCGCGGTAGGGATTTGCCATCGATTGCAGCCTCATCAGGGGCGGCCAAGTTGCCATAGCCTTGAATGCCGTGGAAGCGCGCAATTGTTAGCGGTCTGTGAAGGCCCCTTCGCTCGCACATTCGAAATGCCGTCCCCCGGTGGGAGCGAGCCTGCTCGCGAAGGGGCCGGCGCAATCACCGCATCCAGCAAATGAACTCTCAGCGTCTGCCATCAGTCAGCTACTTAAGTCTCTGGAACCAAGGCGCGAATCGTCATGCAGATTTCCCTCGCTCATCAGGTGGCGCTTGTCACCGGTGCCAGCTCCGGCATCGGCCATGCCGCCGCCAAAGCACTCGCTGCGGCCGGTGCTGCAGTCGTGATCAACTACAACAGCAGCGCTGAACCCGCGGAAGAACTGGCCGCGCAAATTAACGCCGAAGGCGGTAAGGCGCTCGCCATCGGCGCGGATGTTTCGAAAGAAGAAGATGTCGAGCGGCTGTTCAAAGAGACCGTCGAAGCCTTCGGCTCGCTGGACATTCTGGTGGCCAACTCCGGTCTGCAAAAAGACGCTGCCGCCGTGGACATGACCCTCGACGACTGGAACACGGTGATCGGCGTCAACCTCACCGGGCAGTTCCTCTGCGCACGGGCGGCGTTGCGGATTTTCCAGCGTCAGGGCGTGCGCGAAGGCGTGTCGCGCGCGGCGGGCAAGATCATTCACATGAGTTCGGTGCACCAGCGCATTCCATGGGCCGGGCATGTCAATTACGCGGCGTCCAAGGGCGGCGTCGATCAGTTGATGCAGAGCCTCGCCCAGGAAGTCAGCCACCAGCGCATCCGTATCAACAGTATCGCGCCCGGTGCGATCAGCACGGCCATCAACACAGAAGCCACTGAAGGCGCGGCCGGCGACAAACTTCTTGAGCTGATTCCCTACGGACGCATTGGCGATGTCGAGGATGTTGCCAACGCAGTGGTTTTCCTCGCTTCCGACCTGTCCGATTACATCGTCGGCACCACCCTGTTCATCGATGGCGGGATGAGCCTCTATCCGGAGTTTCGCGGCAATGGCTGAGCCTGAAATGGAACAACAAAGTCCCATCGGTGCCCACGGCATCATCGGCGACATGCGCAGCGCCGCACTGGTTAACGACAAGGGCAGCGTGGATTTTTTCTGCTGGCCCGAGTTCGACAGCCCGACGATCTTCTGCTCGCTGCTCGATACCCCTGAAGCAGGGATTTTCCAGCTCGCGCCAGACTTGCCGGATGCACGCCGGGAACAGATTTATCTGCCCGACACCAACGTCTTGCAGACCCGTTGGCTGAGCGAACACGCGGTGGTGGAAATCACCGATCTGCTGCCCATCGGTGATGATGTCGACGCCCTGCCCCTGCTGATGCGCCGGGTGCGCGTGGTCAGCGGCTCGGCGACGTTCAACCTGCGTTGCGCGGTGCGCCACGACTACGGCCGCGCCGACACCCGGGCAGAGATGGACGCAAAGGATGTGACGTTCCACGCCGCTGGCCAGCCGTCGATACGCCTGGCTTCAGATCAGGCACTGCAGATCGACGCGCAAGCGGCCGTCGCGCAATTCACCCTCGAGCACAATGAAACCGCCGCATTCATGCTCGGTGGCAGCGACGACCCACGCTTTGCCGAAGGCACCGCCGAATTGTGCATGGAGCGCACCCTCAAATACTGGCGCGGCTGGATCGGCCAATCCAACTATCGCGGGCGCTGGCGGGAAATCGTCAATCGCTCCGCCCTCGCCTTGAAACTGCTGACCTCACGCCGCCACGGTGCAATCCTCGCCGCTGCCACCTTCGGCCTGCCGGAAACCCCCGGCGGCGAGCGCAATTGGGATTACCGCTACACGTGGATCCGCGATGCCTCGTTCACCGTTTACGCGTTCATGCGCCTGGGCTTCGTCGATGAGGCCAACCACTACATGCAATGGCTACGTGGGCGAGTCAGCGATTGCTGCGGCAAACCGATGAAACTCAACATCCTCTATGCCATCGACGGCCAGCAGGAACTGCCGGAAACCGAACTCACGCACCTGTCCGGTCACGGCGGCGCGCAGCCGGTGCGCATTGGCAACGGCGCTTATGATCAGATCCAGCTGGATATCTTCGGCGAGCTGATGGATGCGGTGTATCTGGTCAACAAATACGGTGACGCAATTTCCCACGAAGGCTGGCGGCACGTCGGCGAAGTGGTCGATCAGGTCTGCGAAAACTGGCAGAGCGAAGATGTCGGCATCTGGGAAATGCGCGGCGAGACTCATCACTTCCTGCACTCGCGGCTGATGTGCTGGGTGGCGCTGGACCGGGCGATCCGCCTGGCTTCCAAGCGTTCGCTGCCGGCGCCGTTCGCCCGTTGGGATGACACCCGGCAAGCGATCTACACCGACATCTGGGACAACTTCTGGAACGAAGAACGCGGGCATTTCGTCCAGTACAAGGGCGGCACCGCACTGGATGGCTCGATGCTGCTGATGCCGCTGGTGCGTTTCGTCAGCGCCAAGGATCCGCGCTGGCTGTCGACCCTCGAAGCGATCGAAAAAACCCTGGTGCGCGACGGCATGGTCTATCGCTATCGCAACGAAGACGCCAACATCGATGGCCTCAGCGGCACCGAAGGCGCGTTCGCCGCGTGTTCGTTCTGGTACGTCGAATGCCTGGCCCGCGCCGGCCAGGTGGAAAAAGCCCATCTGGAGTTCGAGCAATTGCTGCGATATGCCAACCCGCTTGGGCTGTACGCCGAAGAGTTCGACAGCCATGGCCGGCATCTGGGCAACACACCGCAAGCGCTGACGCATCTGGCGTTGATCAGTGCAGCGAGTTTTCTTGACCGCAAGCTGAGTGGCGAGAAGAGTTCCTGGCAGCCATAGCGATGTTTTTTCGTCAGCGCATGTCAGACCGATCCCTGACTGGACGGGATTTTTCCACAACGGGCCTGCCCGCCAGCCAACGGCAACAGGCCCATACCCAACGTGAAACCTGCACGGCGGTTATGTCTGGCGACAGTCTGTGTAAAAACTGCTCCTACATACGCCACACACGTTACGTTGAAACGCTTCCCGCAACGTACGCTTACACGGCGAAATACCTTGTTGCCAGCCGTTACATCCACACCTACCATCCAACGCAACGGGCACAGCGGAGCTGTCCAACCACACCCGAATTCAAGGAACCGGAATGCCTCACCACGTCCAGCGCAGCATCGCCTCCCCTCTTCGCAGCGGACTGACTCGCACCCAGCTCTGGGAAGCCGCCGACAAAGGCCTGATCAAATGTTGGGAAATCGGCCGCCAGCGCGCCGAACGCTTTCCCGAACTGGCCCAGCGCTGCCTGGCCGGTGAATTGCCGGTGCTGGGCTGGAAGGGTGGCGTCAGTCGCAGCCTGAAGAAAAACGAGAAGTACGGCTCACTGAAATATCTGGCGCAGTGGCAGGGTCTGCGCGGTGAGGATCTGGATATTGATCTGGCGCAGGAGCGTTCGCTGATGTGTTCGCGGACGAAGATGAAGGTGACGTTTACGCCGGATCGGACGAAGTATTTCAATCAGATCGCGGAGCTTGAGGCTTAGCCGTGCGGAAGTCCGGGCGGTAGCAATCCGGGTACAGGGCACAGACGCCGTACTGGGCGTCCAGATCGGCCATGTGCTGGTAGAACTGCTCGATTTCCCAAAACGTTTCATCCGCAACGGTCATCAGGTAGAAGTAACTGAGCTGATGGTCATTGGGCAGCACCAATGGAAACTCTGCCAGCGCGTCCATCCTCGGGGCATTGGCCAGCGCCGCGAGCATTGACGTCGGTGCCAGGGATAATTGCTCGAAGTACTTCTGCTTGTATGCCGCCAGACCGATGGCTTCACCTTTTGCTCTGGCATCGATAAGTTGCGCAAGGTTTGCACGGCGCTGCTCCCAGTACGCCGCCGGCAGGTCTACATTCATTTGTTGCTTATGGCTGGCCAATGCCTCATCGGCGCTGAGCTGGCGTTGCGGTTCGCCCGGCACGGTAGCGGATCGTGCGTCCAACTCCTTGAAGGACAGCATGATCGTCGACTTGGCAAACATGCGCTCCATCAGTTCACGGCGCTGCGGGGTGTCCGGCAATGCCGGTGGCGGCGATGCGCAACCGGTCAGCATCACGACAAGTGCCAACATAACAAGCAGCGTTTTGAGTGACATGTATCGTCCTTGAAGCCAGTCGACAGAATGAGCTGCGCAGTCTATCCGATGGTCTAGGGTTTGGAAGACGTTTGCACGGAGTTGACAGTCATGATTCAGTCAGTCCTTACGCCTTTTCTGACCATTGCCTACGAACAGCACGGTCCGAACAACGGCGCCCCGGTGATTCTGCTCCACGGCTTCCCCTATTCCCCGCGCGCCTTCGACGAAGTCGCCCCGGCGCTGGCCGCGCGAGGCTACCGCGTCATCGTGCCGTACTTGCGCGGTTACGGGCCGACCCGGTTCAACAGTGCGCAAACCCTGCGCTCCGGCCAGCAAGCTGCGATGGCGCAGGACTTGCTCGATCTGATGGATGCGCTGGGTATCGAACAGGCCATGCTTTGCGGGTATGACTGGGGCGGTCGGGCGGCGTGTATTGTCGCGGCGTTGTTTCCGGCGCGAGTGCGCGGGCTGGTCAGCGGCGACGGCTACCTCGTGCAGGACATCGCCCATGCGAACCAGCCGTTGGACCCGGAAGACGAGCATCGGCTCTGGTATCAGTACTATTTCCACACGCCGCGTGGCGTCGAGGGCCTTAAGCAGAATCGCCGGGAGTTGTGTCAGCTGCTTTGGCGGCTGTGGTCGCCGACATGGGCGCGTAAGGACGAACGCTACCCGCTGACCGCTGACGCTTTTGATAATCCTGATTTTGTCGACGTGGTGATTCATTCCTATCGGCATCGCTTCGGATACGCCCCGGGCGATCCAGCCCTGGAGTGGATGGAGGAAGCGCTGGCCACACAGCCGGTGATCAGCGTGCCGAGCATTTCGCTGTGCGGTGGCGATGATGGCGTCGGCCCGCCTTCGCTGATTGATGAAGATGCCGAGCATTTCAGCGGCTTCTATGAGCGGCGAGTGCTGGCGGGTGTCGGCCACAACATTCCCGAAGAAGCGCCGCAGGAAACCCTCAAGGCGATACTGGATCTGTTGCAACGCTAACCGAAAACCGCTCGCGATAAGCCTGCGGTGTCACGCCAATCGCTCGCAGAAAACTGCGTCGCAGTGTTTCCTCACTGCCAAAGCCGCAATTGGCGGCGATGCGTTTCACCGGCAGGCCGGTATCGCTGAGCAGTCGTCGAGCGGTTTCGACGCGGATCAATTCGATCGCCCGCGCCGGGGTCTGGCCGGTGTCGGCGCGGTAGTGGCGGATGAAGCTGCGTTCGCTCATGCCCGCCTGTTCGGCGAGGGTCGGGATGCCGAGGTCGCAGGTCAGGTGTTCAGCGATCCAGGCGTGCAGTTCATCGAAGCGGTTGCCCTGTTGTTGCAGCGCCAGCGTCACGCTGAATTGCGACTGCCCGCCCGGGCGTTTCAGGAAGACGACCAAGTGCCGGGCGACGTCGAGGGCGATGTCGCGGCCGAGGTCTTCTTCGACCATGGCCAACGCCAGATCGATGCCTGCCGTGACCCCGGCAGAAGTCCATACCGGGCCGTCGTTGATGAAAATCGGATTGGCTTCGACGCGCAGATTCGGATGCTGCGCGGCCAGTTGCTCGCAGCGCGTCCAGTGGGTGACCACGCGGCGGCCATCGAGCCAGCCGCTGGCCGCGAGCAGAAAGGCCCCGGTGCACACCGAAGCCACGCGCCGGCAATGAGTGCCGTGCTCGCGCACCCAGTCGACCAGTTGCGAGTCTTCGGCGGCGGGATAAATGCCCCAGCCACCGGCGATGATCAGGGTGTCGCTGGGCGTTTGTGGCAACGGCTCGGCGAGCACCGCCAACCCCGCCGATGACATCACCGCCCCGCCACCGCTGGCAATCACGCTCGGCGCATAGGGCGTCGGCATGCCGCGCTGGCGAGCCAGATCGTTGGCCGAGGCGAACACCTGCAACGGCCCGGTGACATCAAGAATCTGCATGTTGGCAAACGCGAGAACGTGAATGGCTTTAGGCATTTGGCGTAATTCGTGGGGTGATTGGCGTATGCGCCAGAACCTACGCGCCTACAGTGCAGTCGTCCACTTCTTTCAACGGAGCAAGAACGATGACGCTGCAGATCGGTTTTCTGTTATTCCCGCAGGTCCAGCAACTCGACCTCACCGGCCCTTATGACGTACTCGCCTCGTTGCCCGGCGTGCAGGTGCACCTGATCTGGAAGGACCTGATGCCGGTGACGGCCAGCACCGGCCTGCTGCTGAAACCGACTACGACCTTTGAGGATTGCCCGGATCTGGACGTAATCTGCGTGCCCGGCGGCAGTGGCGTCGGGCCGCTGATGGAAGATCAGCAGACGCTGGATTTCATCAAACGCCAGGCCGCCCAGGCACGTTACGTGACCTCGGTGTGCACCGGCTCGCTGGTGCTCGGCGCTGCTGGGCTACTGAAGGGCAAGCGCGCGACTACGCACTGGGCGTATCACCAGTTGCTGCCGACGCTGGGCGCGATTACGGTGAAGGATCGGGTGGTACGCGACGGCAATCTGTTTACCGGTGGCGGAATCACTGCTGGCATCGATTTCGCCTTGGTGCTGGCGGCGGAACTGGTCGATGCCGATACGGCGCAACTGGTGCAGTTGCAACTGGAATATGCCCCGGCACCGCCGTTCAACGCTGGGAGCCCGGACGTGGCGCCGAGCGCGGTGGTCGATGAGGCGCGGTTGCGCGCGGCGCCTTCGTTGAAGTTGCGTACCGAGATTACCGAGCGCGCGGCGGCCAAACTGGGCCTGCGCTGATATCCCAGCCAATCACAACCCTTGTATGAGCTGCCGCAGGCTGCGATCTTTTGATCTGATCGTTCCCACGCTCTGCGTGGGAATGCAGCCGGGGACGCTCCGCGTCCCACAGGCTCAAGATCGCAGCCTTCGGCAGCTCCTACACGTCGATCCCAAGTTATTCGCCGCGCTTCTCACTCTCCTTCACTTGTCCCACCTCCCTCGCCCGTGTAGAAAGCCCCTTCCAGAAATCTCGCACAAGGACTTTCGATGAAGGCGCTGCCCTGGCTCTATCTCGCGCTGCTCGGCCTCGGTTACGGATTGGCCCTGAGCTACGGCCAGCTCGGTTGGCTGGCGTTGATCTCCGTGGGGCTTTTGCTGTTCGCCGCATTCGCCGTGCGCCAGCAAGAGGTGCCGGTCGCGCGTTGGCTCGGCCATGGCCTGTTCATCGTTTTGGCGGTGGCACTGGCGATGCACTGGCTGCCGGGCTTCGCCAACGGCCGAGTAATCAATCCGCAACGTTTCACTGACAACGCGGTGCCGTTCGCGATGTATTTCAATCTGGATAAACCGCTGGTGGGCTTCTGGTTGCTGCTGGTTTGTCCGTGGATTGTCGCGCGGCGTTCGTTGCGCCTGACGGTCTATGCCACCGCCCTCGCCCTGACGCTGTGCGCGATTCTCGCCCTCGGCGGCGCATTGTTGCTCGGCGTAATCGCCTGGGCGCCGAAGTGGCCGGATCAGGCCTGGCTATGGGTGCTGAACAATCTGCTGCTGGTGACGCTGGTCGAGGAATCGCTGTTTCGCGGCTATATACAGGGCGGACTCAGCCGTCGCCTTAAACACCTGCCCTACGGCGATAACCTCGCGCTGCTGTTGGCCTCGCTGCTGTTTGGTCTGGTGCATGCCGGCGCTGGCTGGACCTGGGTGTTGCTGGCGGGACTGGCCGGGGTCGGCTATGGTCTGGCCTACCGTTTCGGCGGACTGGGCGCGGCGATCGCCACCCATTTCGGCCTGAATCTGTTGCACTTCGGCCTGTTCACCTATCCGATGCTGGCCAGTTGATGCAAGCGCGGTTCTGCGACGCCGTACTTAATTCTGAAAAAAAACTTCAATAAAAACCTGTCGGCGCCGACAACCATTCAAAGCCTTGCGGATTGAAAAACCATGCGTAACAACCAGCCCATTACACAACGCGAGCGGACCTTTCCAGCTCAGCAACGGTTGATTTCCACCACCGATGCCAAGGGCGTGATCACCTACTGCAACGACGACTTTGTCGAGATCAGCGGGTTTTCGCGGGAGGAACTGATCCGTGCGCCGCACAATCTGGTCCGTCACCCTGACGTGCCGTCGGCGGTGTTCTCGCACATGTGGGGCACACTGAAACAAGGCTTGCCATGGATGGGCATCGTCAAGAATCGCTGCAAATCCGGTGACCACTATTGGGTTAACGCCTATGTAACACCGGTGTTCGAAGGCAATCAGGTGATCGGTTACGAGTCGGTGCGCGTCAAGCCCACCGCTGAACAGATCCGCCGCGCCGAAGCGCTCTACCAACGCATCAACCAGGGCAAGTCGGCGATTCCTTCGACGGACAAATGGCTGCCGCTACTGCAGGACTGGCTGCCGTTCATTCTGGTCAGCCAGCTGAGCTTCATGATCGGCGCGACGCTGAACTCGCATTGGGGCTTCGCCCTCGCCGCCGGTTTGTCGGTGCCGCTGGGCCTGATGGGCCTGCAATGGCAGCAACGCGGGCTCAAGCGCCTGCTGCGCCTGGCCGAACAGACCACCTCCGACCCGCTGATCGCGCAGATGTACACCGACAGCCGTGGCG